>JAUHWE010000396.1 GCA_030424825.1 Verrucomicrobiia bacterium | reverse complement strand
CCGTCGTAGAGGAAAGGGAAGGTCCACCCATAGTCTTCTGCATAGCGCTTTGAGTCCGCGAAGGTTTCGTCGTAATCAGTGTGCCCGAATTCGTCCGGCCTCAGACCGGACGAGTGATTGGGATTGATAGCGACAAAAGCAAAGCTCTCATCCTGATACTCCTCGACAAATTTGAGGACCCTGCCCATGGCACCGTGGGAGGTCGGGCAGTGGGTGCCGGTGAAATAGACGACCAGTATGTCGGGTCCGGAAAAGTCAGCGAGCGAATACTGTTTCCCATCAATTCCTGGAAGGGAAAAGTCCGGGGCTCTGTCTCCAATGTGGAGCGTTGTAAACCCGTCGGGCAAACCTTTGGCGTCTACGGCGAAGGTTTTTGAGGCAACAATTGCGATTAGAACTAGGGTGGGTGCGAGTATTCTAAGAAATCTCATAGCGGGATATAAAAGTGGAAGCTAATGAGTTTCTAGTTGGCTGCAATCTTCTTTCGCAGAGGCGGTGTTTGCGTCCTGCCCGACAGTGGAAATGGCAGGATACAGATCGGGTTGCGCGGCCTAGCGCAGGCGTTAGCCCTGAACTAACCGGTGGGTGTTTTTACGGATCTGTAGAGATCCGCTATGTCCACAATTCTTTGATAGTTCCCGTGCTGTCGCCATGGGAGTCGACCTCTATGCCGGTTCCTTGGAGTAGGCTTAGCCAAAGATTACAAAGAGGCGTTTTCGCATTTTTCATTACCAGATGGCGTCCGTGACTTATGCCTGCAGCGCCACCGGTAATGATGGTGGGGCAATTCTTCAGATAATGGATGGACTCTATATTGCTTCCATAGCTGAGCGAAATGTTGTCAAACAAGCTACTTCCGTCGGCTTCTTTTGTCGCCTTCAACTTGTCTATCAGGTAGGCAAGAAGCTGGGTCTGCTTTTCGTCTCGCATCTCGGAAACGCTTAGTCGCGATCCATTGGTGTAGTGGCTCATGTTGTGGCCCGTAATGTTTGCGCCGAGGCTACGGATAAACGTATCCACAGGTTGGCGATAGGTCATGACACGGGTAGCGTCGACTTGCATGGCAGCAACCATGATGTCGTACATCAACTTGACTTCTTCGTATCCCTCGACTTCGCCCTGAGGTTCGTTTATGGGATCAGCCGGTCGAACTTTAGGAACGTCGAGCCATTGCTCCTCCTTGGCGAGTCGAGTTTCAATTTCGCGAATCGATTGGAAATATTCATCGAGTTTGTCCGTGTCGTTCTTGCTTAGATTGCCATTCATGCTCCGGGCGTTTTCCAGAACCGTATCGAGAACGCTGTGCTTTTGCTTGAGCATGGCTTGACGTTCCTCGAGGGGCGTATTGTCGTCGGAGAAAAGCTTGTGGTAGGCTGCCACAGGTGTGTTCAATCCGGAGATGGGTTTGCCTTGCCGGTTCCATGACATGGACAGCCCTGGGCCGTGTCCCGAGTCCTCTGCCCGTTCGCATCCGAGCTGAATGGACGTAAATCGTGTATCCTTTCCGAGCGTTTCTGCGGCTACTTGGTCAACCGATACGCTGTTGTAGAAACTCTGTCCGGGCTCCGCATAGCGATTGGCACCCGTCAGGTAGAACGTGCTGCCCCAGTGAGCTTCGCTCGAAAACTGGTTGGTCAGGTTCTGAATGATGGTTATGTCTTCCTTATGTCGCTGGAGGGCCTTTAGACCTTTGGGCAAGACATAGTCAGTTCCTGTTGTATTGATATCTGGGTACCAAGACTCTTTGGTGACTCCCCAGCCGAATCCGAGAAACATCATTCGTTTTGGGGGCATCGCGATTTTAGGAGCGGCGGCGAATGCAGAACTGCCAAGCGATTCGAGAAACGGCAAGGCGATAAGGGCGGAGCTGCTGCGGAGAAAAGCCCGACGCGTTTGCCGAGTTTGGGAGAAAGCGGGGTTAGGGGAATTCATAATTTTATATCTTCTGGAAGTTGATTAATAATAGGCCGACCTGATTCTTCATCTCACTTTTGTCTGAAAGGTTCGGATTGAACGAGGGCATGTATGAACGTTCGAGATTGGTAGTTTTTGGATTTCACTTCAGTGAGGATCGCTTCAGCTAGGTTGTAGTCAGTGAATCCATACGGGCGTCCGAGACCGTAGGCAATGAGCGCTTCCGTTAGCCCACGGGCGAAGGCATCCTTCTTTTCGGCGATCCGATCCCGTAGCTCGAAATAATCCTTGAAGGGAGTCTTGTCTGGCAAGGTGCCACTCGGGTCGATGGGAGCCCAAGAGTCTTCCTCATTTTTTTTGGTTGAGACGATTCGCTCCATCGACCGCCATTTGCCGGCTGCGTCGAAATTTTCCAAGCCGTATCCAATCGGATCAATTTTCTGGTGACACTGGGCGCACTGAGGCTCCTCCATGTGGGCAATCTGCAGTTCGCGGGCGGACAATCGTTTGTCGGAGAGTCGGCTGAGTTGGGGCACATTTGCGGGTGCTGGGGGAGGTGGGTCGTTGAGTAGCTTTCGCATGACCCAAGCGCCGCGTTCCACGGGTGATGAGCGTTCGCCATCGGAGCCCATGGCGAGCACCGCAGCAGTGCCGAGCAATCCGCCCCTGGGAGAATCTTCAGGCACGGAGACCTTTCTAAAGTGGCGTCCCTTGACTCCTTCGATCCCGTAGTAGTCGGCCAGAAGGTCGTTTATCACAACGAAGTCCGATTTGAGCAAATGCTCTATGCTCAGATTCTCGTCGAAAAGCGTTTCAATGGTGTGGTATATCTCATTTCTAGCCGCGTCTTTGGCACTGTCATCAAATTCAGGATACCACTCGTAGTTAAACTGAAAGAAGTTGAGTCGATCCATGTGTAACCATTGACTGGTGAACCCGCTGACGAATTCCCAGGCTTTAGGATCCAAAAGCATGCGGTTGGTTTGGCGTTCCAGTACCATTGGATCCTTGAGTTTTCCCGCTCTGGCTACTTGGTACAGTGCTTCGTCGGGCGGACTGCTCCAAAGGAAATAGGACAGTCGAACGGCGAGTTCGAGTTCGTTGAGCTCGCGCTTTTCCTCCCCCGGTTTCGGCTCGTTCAAGTAAAGGAAAGCGGGTGAGGCGAGTATGACGGCAAGCGGTTCAACGAGAGCCGTCTCAAAATCGTCTCCTACTTCGCGTCTATCACGATAGAGGTTTACCAGTTTATCAAGGAAGCTATCGGTGGGCACCTGAGTCCTAAAGGCTTTGGTGGAAAATTTTCTAAGAATGTCTCGCGCGTAATCATCATTCTTAGGCGCGTGGGGTCCCCGGTCGAATATCGACTTTTGAAACTGGGTCAGTTTCTCGTTTTGAATCGGACCTTCCCATTCGAGCCAGTCGATCCAAAGGGCGGGAGGCACAAGGGGTTCGTCCCGTGCCCGTGCTTGTCTGAATACAAAGCGGGCGGCGTCGCGGTTGTTGTGCTGTCGTTCACGGACTCCGATCGTCCGGCTGGAGGAGGGGGTAATGGTAATGGGGAACTCGACAATTTGAGGATTCTCGTAGGTGCCGGTTATTTTTTGATAGTCCAGGATGGCTAGCTCGCCGGGGCGAGCGCCGCTTTCCACTGTGCCGACCTCTAGGAATCGCCGGTGGTCAGGAGCATCCTCGAATCCTCCGACGCGAGCCCGAATGATGTATTTTCCGGGAGGCGCACTATCGGGCAGGGTTACGGTATCGGTAATGGCGCCGTTCCAGGTCGCATAAAAAACCGTTCCTGTTTTCGTCTGAGGTAGTGAAAGGTAATGCGAGAAACCTATGCCATCCCGGTTATAGAGACCTTCTTCGAATTTAACACGGGCGGCATCGATGAAGCCGAACTCCGTGGGCGACTTGTCGGATTTTTTCCATTGATCGCCGCGTATTTTTGCATCTAGCAGTTTGTCGTACCGTTTCTGGATCGTTTTGTTCGTAGCGATTTCGGATTCCTTGAGTATCTTTGTGGGCTCCTGATCGAGGGGCGTGGTGATTGCCGCTTTCAAGGCTCTCTTTGCGATGCTGAGGTATTGTTCGAGCTGGTCGCTCGAGAAGAATAGCGCGGAACCCACCGTGTCGAACGAGCCAGTACTTGCGTCTTTTGGCAGCTCTTCAGCCTCGATCGACACACCAAGCAGCTCCTCGATGGTATTCTCGTACTCGCGACGGTTTAGGCGACGCATGGTGATGACGCCTCCAGAATCGCTGAGAATCATTCGAGCGGTTACGAGTTGATGCGAAAGGTCGTCCAGGAGATCGGTTTTCGCTTGTGCGTCCGGTTGTGTTTCGTCCTCGGGAGGCATCTCTCCGGAGTTGAGTACATTGAGCACTTTTTGCCAGAGCTCGGCCGTTGCGAGTGTGTCCAGATTGAAGTTGAGATCCTCAAGATTTACATTTCCTTCCTCAGTGATCGCGTCATGGCAGTCCAAGCAGTATTCGTTTAGAAAACCGAAGTGGTTTTCGGGCATGATCGCAGTTGGCGCTTCGGTGGCGGAGGCAAACGCGTTCAGCCCAAGGCAAAATGGGATAGCGAGGGTAGCGATTGGTTTAAGCGAAGTCATGAACGTCGACGAGGGGCGGGTATCTTTACAATACTAGATGAAAGCTTTCTGTTCGCAAGATTTCTCTCTCAGCCGTGGAATTGGACGAGTCTGTGAGAATTAAAGAGGTGGAAGGTCCTGCTCGGTCCTTCAGACTTTGAAATTGCAACGGGATGACCGATCCCGGTCACTCCCTATCTGGATCAAGACCTAAGCGATTTTGCGCTCCACTTCCTCATCCTCTTCTTCTGCCAAGTGGGGGTCGATGTTGTACAGCCGGTAGAACAACTGCTTCAGATCGTCCGTTATCAGAACAAGAACGGGAATCAGAACGAGGCTGATAGCGGTGGCGAAAATGATGCCCCAGCCCAGTGAAATCGCCATGGGGATGAGAAAGGACGAAGATGGTTGAGGATCGAACATCAATGGCAGAAGACCGAAAAAAGTAGTCAACGAAGTCAGCAGTATCGGGCGAAAGCGGCGGACTCCCGCAATACGGACGGCCTCTTCCAGAGCCATGCCTTCCTTGATTTTCGCATTCATAAAATGGACAAGGATTAAACTGTCATTTACCACGACTCCGGACAGAGCCATCATCCCGAAGATGGATGACTGGTAGAGTCT
>JAUHWE010000395.1 GCA_030424825.1 Verrucomicrobiia bacterium | reverse complement strand
CCGCTTGCGCTCACGAATGCTATCTTGCCCTGGATAATTCGTTCCATCGGCAAACCATAGTGTAAAGAGATCACTGGCCACATCTTGCCCCAATTTTATGCAGTCCAAGCTGTGATCTAGAGCCTGCTGGCGAATCGCGGCATCCGGATTTCCAAAAGAGCCCAGCTTGTATTCCTGATCTTGAAACAAGTTAGCGTTGATAGAGCCAATCTTTACCCCCGCCTTCGCTGCGATCTCGGCGACTGTCTTTGTATTTTGCTCTTCCGAAAAATCCCATAATACGTGAACCGCCACAGCCGGGCAGCAGGCTGTCAATCGATTCACCAACCCCGCATCCGCAAACTTGTCCGCAGTATCGATCGCCGCTCCCTCCTGCAGAAATTTCCCGAAACGCGTGCCCGTATCCGCGAACCCCCACGAGGGGAGCTCTATCTGCAGATGATCCAATGAAGCGATTGCCTGTTCAGTCATTTCCAGACTCTAGCAGATTTTAGTACGATTGGCCATCGACAGATTGACAAATAACATACATATTCTGACACAATGAAACGCGACGAATTCTACTATCTTCCACGGCCCCAAGATGACTCGCCCTGGAATGTTGAGATCCTTGGAGCGGGGCAGTCAGACATTAGAGCCAACCAAGGCTACCCTACTCGGGAGCACCCGGTAGAGTACCGCCTCGACTGGGAAAGGGGTCGAACACTCCCCGCATACCAAGTCCTCTACATCACCAAGGGAGCCGGAGTCATCGAGACTTCCCACACTTCCGAAACAACGCTCGAAGCGCCTTTTCTACTCCTTCTCTTTCCGAATGTTTGGCACCGATACCGCCCAATCGTGGAGTCAGGCTGGCACGAACGCTGGATCGGATTTGATGGTCCCCTTCCGCGCCAGCTGCAATCAGCCGGAATCATCAATCCCAAGCAACCGACTTTTGAGATCGGGCATCATGACCGTATCCTATCCCAGTTTCAGCTTGTTCTCGACGAAGTCAAAAACGAGGCCCTTGGCTTCCGTCGAATCGCCTCGGCATCCGTTCTGCAGATTCTGGCCCTTGCGACAAGCCTCCCGCTACGCACTGAAGAGGAAAATCAACCGATGCGGGAGACCGTACGCCAAGCCTGCTTTCTCCTCCGTGAGCGTGCCGACCACAACGTTTCCATCGAAGCGATCGCAGAAGAGTTAAAAGTTGGATACACCTATTTCCGACGCATGTTCAAACAATATACCGGATTCAGCCCTAAGCAGTATCATACTCAGCTCCGCTTCGAACGGGTCAAGCGCCTCTTGCGTGAATCGGATCTGTCGATCGGTGAAATCGCATCCCTCCTCAGTTTCGACTCCCCCTTCCACCTTTCTCAATGGTTCAAGAAATTTGCCCAGGTCTCCCCCAGCTTCTGGCGAAAGCAAAAGCTGGATACATCTAAGCCTGAGCGACTTTAAAAAGCATGGAGGACCAACCACAGGAAATATAGAATTCTCCGGGGTCGGAGATCTTGTCAAACAGCGATCAATCAAAGTCCACAACCCTAATCTAAGCACAGGAGCCTCTCACCACTTTCGATACCAAAAAAGAGGGAGACGCGCAGCCTGAACGCCATCAGAGTAAGCCACTCCCAATTTTTCATCGATAATCAAATTTCCATATCATCACTTCAACTAATCATCAGCCCGAAAGATCGGTATACGAAGCTTTGACTGTGGATTGACGATTTTGCCCGCCAATATGTCCTCTTCAAAAAATTGAGCCATCCATACTTCCCCATCGGTTGAGCGATTCCGGTCGTAGGAAATATAGATTTTCCCGTCCGGAGCCTGAAATCCATCCGGATAGGAAATGACTTTCCGCTTGTCCAGCATGAGTCCACCCTGCCACGACTTCCCTTCATCGTCCGAAAGCCAAGCGGTTAGCTGACTTCTTCCGTTATGGGTATCGATTGTCCTCCCATGCTTGATTAACAACAATTTCCCGGATGCCAGACGCTGAAGATGGAACCTTGCCACTGGATGATTGATTTCATTGGGGAAAGTCGGATCAGCCCAAGTAGCTCCCTGATCAGAAGAAAAGCTTTGCATCACCCCTTTCTGAGTACGGGCCAGCATCCACAGTCTTCCATTTTTTAACTCAATCACCTTATGCTCATACCAGTTAGGGTTAGGAAACTTCCTACCCCCTCTCCGAGTCCAGGTTTCACCCTTATCTGAAGAAACCAGTACATTTGCGCCTCGATACGGATCGAGTTCGGGAAAGACACCGACCTCAAACGGTCCGAAGCCATAACGATGATCGAGTAGTTGAACCGGCAATACCCACTCGCCACTCGACAAAACCGTAGGCTTGTTCAACATGGAGCCATGCCAAATCCGTCGGGGCTCACTCCAGCGCAATTCATCGGCATCCGGATTTTCACAAACCGTGGCCCAGAGGCCTCCACGACCGTCGAAATGGTTCATCGTCTGGTCAAAGAAAAGCCACAACCGTCCCAACGGATCCGTCCATAAGTTCCCCACAATAACGCTCCTCGGAATAGGCATATGTTCCGCCTGACTATCGATCACCAGAATGGGCTCCGACCATGACTCACCATCGTCTTCACTCTTTGCCAGCACCATGAATGCTTCTGGTCCGTCCTCGCCACCGATCCAGGCAGCAAAAAGCCGCCCTCCGGGCGTCCGCTCGATCCCGATCGTCATCGCATAATCGAGATTCTTAGAACTGTATTCCGGCAACGGGTTCGTGTTTAAACGAGGTGGCAGCAGCGTCAAATTTGCCACTTCACGCAGCACCTTCAATTCATGAGTTCTAGCTTCGAATGCCGTTAACCCCAACAATGCGGCTTCTTCGCTCTTAAGCAACCTAGCCCCTTCATCCGCCCATAGTGAAGTAGGCAACAAGGCGAAAAGCCAAACTAACCTTGTCAATATATTTCCCATATAAGGTCTACCACAACTAGAGTATAATTTGTTCATTGTTACTGATATTTCTTTATTCCTAACCAGATACATGCTTACCCAGTTCAACCGATTTTCAATCGACTGGTTAAGATAATAAGCACTCAACCAGTCGACAGTTCATTCTAACTAGTTCTGAATACAAACCAATTAAAACCTAAAAGTGTTGGTGAGATATATCGTCCTAGGGTTAGGCACACGAATAACAGCAATCTCTCCATCAGGATTCGTTTTTACTGGAATGTCGTCACTATCTCCAAAGGCGTTTCGCACATTCAACTGAACTTTCCAATCTACTTTGTTATCCCAAATCTTTCGACTGTGAGATACCCAAAGATCGCCACTGAACAATCCGTCATCAAAGAAGGGTCTGCTTACGTCCGGAACAGGATAACCAAGTTCTGGATGAAGAGAATAGACATAGCCGGTAGCCGCTTCATCTTCCCAACGCGCCGCTCCACCGATCGAAAACCCTTTGAACTTACCTTCTAGGAACTCGTAGTTGCTAACAGCCGTAAAGCGCCATTCCCGTTGTTCGTTTGATTTGGTGCCATCCAAGGCAACCACACCCAACAGAGGTACATAATTTCCCAATACCCAAAACTCGCCATTACTGCGAAGTAAACTGGAATTCAGGTCTTCCATCTCAAAGGTTCGTGATGCTTCGTAGTTCCTCTTAAACTCTTCGACAACTTCAATCATAACGGTTGCGGTATTTGATTGGACAGATTCTTGCTGACTGGCGTTTGCCATGATTCGCCAGCCGGGAATCGGGTTGGCAGTAATCTCCACCTCAAAGCCCTCTGAGATTTGATCCTGCGTAGATCTCAGATTCTGAATGGAATCCCAGTCAAAACGGTCCCAAACTCCATCACCATCACTGTCCTCCCTACGTGGATTCAATAGCGGTCTCAGATAGCTTGGTACATTGTTTTCCGAAAGGGTATAGAATGTTTCGTAATCTTGAATGGGAAACTCTCCGGGATCACCAGTCACGGTCTCCAAGTGTTCCGAAAAGGGAACACCCGCTAATTCTCTGATTCGATACTCATTGATAACATGGTAAGCCTCATTGGCGACATTCACATTGCTACCCGCATTTACAGCGTTAAGAGCAGTTTCGAACCAATTCATTTTCAACGTAATCCGGTTATCCGCAAACGATGCTAGAAATCCGTACTCCTTGGTAGAACCAGTGGGTTGTCCAAGCGCGACTCCACGCGCATCGTTTCTCAACCCAATTGGATTAAAGTTCTCTGCCTCAGAATAGTGAACCTGAAAATCCATCCCCAAAGGCAGTTCTCCTAGAATAGATTCCGGATACCTTCCCACCAAGCTCCAAGTGGTGGTGTCACCCGACTCTACCAATCCCGGTGTGGACGACAGCCGTGTAAAATAAGGATCCCATCGATACAACTCGTCTCGACTATCGAAACCAACTTCTGATTCACTAGCTCTTCCAAAGCTTTCAGTATCATCTTCCCGATAGCCGTATAATCCGATAATATGATCGCCCAAAAGATAACTTTGCCAAGAAATTGCTTTAGACTCGATGTTGCTTCGCCCAATACCTTCGTTATTCAGCGCACGTTCAACATAAACTTCACCCGTTTCAATTCTTCTAGGTGGATTACCATTAATATACTTTCCATCAGCGACATACTCAGCATACATCGTAGTAAACCGATCTCTGGGCTGAGGTCTTGGAATGTTAATCTGCTGCAGCCTTACATCATCCATTGATTCCAAACCGATCAAATTGTCACTGGTAAATACTATTGTATTCAAAGCCAATCCCGATTGGTTAAGTCGTCCTCCCGTTTCAGCCGCAGAACGAAAGTCGAACTGATCAGTAAGTATATTATCTCTCCACTGAAAACTATGAGTGTCCAATGAGTAATCATTATACAATCCAGTTATTCGATGCTTCCCGAGTAGATTCCACTTCCCATCCCTTTCAGTGAAATCAATCTCTCCGAATGTCGTAACACGAAAAGTTTCACGATCGTCTTCACTAAAATTTATAGTGGGAAAGCGCACCCGGCTATAAGCCCTTCCTAGATTAGGATTAGGCTGACCGTCCTGCAAGTACTCAGCGATTGATACATAAATATCGGAAGGCGAACCTGTACTACCTCCAACTCCACCTCCGAAGAGGAAATCCTGAGTGCTTTCATAATGCTGCTCA
>JAUHWE010000394.1 GCA_030424825.1 Verrucomicrobiia bacterium | reverse complement strand
AGAGTTTGGAGGGCCTGAAAAAATTTACGAATCCTTGGATGTTTTGGGAGCAGAAAGAATCCAACACGGAACCCGTGCTATCGAGGACCCTGAGTTGGTTCGACGACTCGCAGACGAAGATGTGATCCTAGACCTGTGCCCGATTAGTAATGAGAAGCTTCGGGTGGTCGAGCGTTTGGAGAATCATCCGATACGTGAACTGTTCGATTCGGGCGTCGCGTGCACGGTAAATACCGACGACCCCCTTTGCTTTGCGAACACGATCGGGGACGAGTATGAAGCGCTAGCCAATCGGCTTGAATTTACGCGAACCGAGTTGGCTGAAATTGCCAAGAACGGGTTTCGGTCCGCTCGGATGGATGAGGAATTGAAAAAATCTTATATCGCTGAAATCGATTCTCTGCTATCAGAGTGACTTGAGTAATCAAATCACAGAATTCGTCGCGCCCGAGGGAACGAAAAAAATCCGTGCCGACAAACTGCTTGCGGATTCCTTTTCGGAATTCAGCCGTTCAGACTTCCATCGTGCCTTCGATGCTTCACTGGTCCGAATGGAGGGTCAACCGATTCCGAAAAACCGGAAGATTTCGCAAGGTGACGTACTGGTATTCGAGATGCCTGAAGTTGAGAAGTGCGATATGGGACCGGTCGACATGAAGCTTCAGGCGATATTTGAAGACGAGTTCATGGTTGTAATCGACAAACCGGCTGGACTGATCACTCATCCGGGTGCTGGGGTGCCTGAGCCGACGCTCGCTCACGGCCTGCTTTTCCATTGTAAAGGTCAACTCAGCGGGATCGGCGGTATCGAACGGCCCGGAATCGTGCACCGGCTGGATCGCGAGACGAGTGGATTGATTGTGGCGGCGAAGACCGATATTGCCCATCGAAAGCTGAGCGAGCTGTTTCACTCGCGGACTTTGGTCAAAGAGTATCTGGCCTTAGTAGCGGGGCGGCCCGAACTGATTAGCGGATCCATTCGAAAACCGATTGAACGAAATCCGGCTCAAAGGCATAAAATGCGGGTTTGCCAGGAGGGCCACGGTAGGGAGGCCCACACCGACTGGAAGGTGGAAGGCCTTTTTCAAGGCGGGTATTCATTGCTGCGGTGTCGTATTCATACGGGGAGGACGCATCAGATTCGTGTGCATTTAAGAAGTCTCGGACACCCGATTCTGGGCGACGTGGTCTACGGCTACCGGGCCCTGCCGCATTTGCCAGCAGATCCCAGCCGAGTCATGTTGCATAGCGCTCACTTGGCGTTTGAGCATCCCATTACGGGAGAGGAACTGGATCTAGAGGCGCCGCTTCCGGAAGTCTTTGAGCCCTTTGTTGAGGCCAGTCTTCGGATTGAATAGCAAAAACCCGGCATACTTTGTAATCGGGGATCCCCATTGTTGCGAAACGGAAGCTTGCACGGGCCTAGCGGACCCGCACACTGCCGAGAATGTCAAAAGCAGACTGGCAAATTGTAAAAGACTACGAAGACATTCGCTATGAGAAGTGGCAGGGTATCGCGAAGGTAACGATCAATCGACCTGAAAAGCGGAACGCGTTCCGTCCTCAGACTGTGTTTGAAATGTTCGAGGCGTTTTGCGATGCTAGGGAAGACCAGTCCATCGCGGCGATTCTGCTCACCGGAGCGGGTCCCCATACGGATGGCAAGTACGCCTTTTGCTCAGGCGGGGATCAAAGTGTTCGAGGACATGCAGGGTATGTCGGAAAAGACGGAGTGCCTCGCTTGAATGTGCTCGATTTGCAAAAGCTGATTCGCTCGATTCCGAAAGTCGTGATCGCCCTGGTTTCTGGCTACGCGATCGGAGGGGGACATGTGCTGCACGTCATCTGCGATATGACCATCGCGGCGGACAACGCTCTATTTGGGCAGACGGGTCCCAAGGTGGGTAGCTTTGACGGTGGGTTAGGAGCGAGTTATCTGGCAAGTATTGTCGGACAGAAGAAGGCTCGTGAAATTTGGTATTTGTGCCGGCAGTACAACGCGCAGGAAGCGCTGGATATGGGATTGGTCAATAAAGTCGTTCCGGTTGAGCAACTCGAGGAAGAGGGGATTCAATGGGCCTCAGAAGTCGTCGAGAAAAGTCCCATTGCCATTCGCTGCCTAAAGTCCGCCTTCAATGCCGATCTGGATGGTCAGGCAGGAATTCAGGAATTGGCGGGGAACGCGACCTACCTGTACTACATGACCGAAGAGGGGGCAGAGGGAAAACAGGCCTTTCTTGAAAAGCGAAAGCCGGATTTTTCCAAATATCCTTGGATGCCTTGAGAGGAGCAAAATCTTGGGTCGCCATTGCTAATTAACTCGGCTTAGCCAATCACTGGAGAGCCAATTCTTTTTTTTTTCGATTTATGCAAACTGCATCATTTTTGAGTTCTGAAACCGCTTTTCGCATTCGCGAGGAAGTCGGAACGCCTTGCTACGTTTACGACGAAGCTTCCCTCCGCTCCGTTGCGAGCAAAGTTTTGGAATTTCCCAATGCCTTTGGACTGACAGCTCGTTTCGCCATGAAAGCGTGCCCCAATGCGAACATCCTTCGCTTGTTCCGCTCATTGGGTCTAAAGATCGATGCGAGTTCGATCTACGAGGCGGAAAGGGCGGTTGCGGCAGGATTCGCGGCTTCAGACATTTCGTTGAGCACGCAAGAGTTTCCAGCGGATGAGCATTTGAAGTCCCTGGTGGCTAAGGGAATGACAGTTAATGCCTGCTCGCTTCACCAACTCGAGCGATACGGAAAGCTCTTTTCGAAAGCGAAAGTGGGGCTGCGCTTCAATCCTGGACTGGGGTCCGGGGGTACTCAGCGGACTAATGTTGGGGGTCCCGCCTCGAGTTTTGGAATATGGTTCGAAGACGTGGAACGAGCAAAGGAGATCGCCTTAGAGCACGGCTTGGAGGTGTTTCGGATCCATACGCACATCGGAAGTGGAAGCAATCCCGACATTTGGGTGAAGGCGGTTGGCTTGAGCCTGAATCTTGTTCGATCTTTCAATACCGTTTCGGTGCTAAATTTAGGAGGTGGCTATAAAGTCGGACGAATGCCGGATGAGAAGACAACTGACCTGGAGGCCATCGGCGCTCCCATGCGGGAGGAGTTTGAGCGATTTCATGCGGAAACCGGTCGTGAGCTGCACCTCGAAATTGAACCGGGCACCTACTTGATGGCCAATAGTTGTACGCTCATCTCAACCGTTCAGGATCTTACCTCGACGGGGGAAAATGGATACGATTTTATAAAATTAGATACGGGAATGACGGAGAATACGCGCCCTTCCATGTACGGAGCTCAGCATCCCATGGAATTGTTTGCCAGCGATGGCGAACCGCGAAGCAAGCACAGTTACGTGGTCACTGGACATTGCTGCGAGTCCGGAGATATCTTGACGCCAGCTCCGGGAGATCCTGAAGCGCTCTTGCCGCGAAAATTGGTCGATGCGAAGATAGGAGACATTCTAGCGATAGGAGGCTCGGGCGCTTATTGCTCCGCGATGTCGACGAAAAACTATAATTCCTTTCCCGAGTGCCCTGAAGTTATGATCCGTCTCGACGGAAGCATTAGTGTCATGCGAAAACGTCAAACTCTGGATCAGATTCTGGCTAACGAAACGGAAATCT
This sequence comes from Verrucomicrobiia bacterium, assembly GCA_030424825.1. GTDB lineage: Bacteria > Verrucomicrobiota > Verrucomicrobiia > Opitutales > Opitutaceae > Pelagisphaera. The sequence goes on along the minus strand of JAUHWE010000394.1, from coordinate 1,519 downwards.
CATTCTAGCAACAAACAATGATTATACCAAAAAATCCTAAACTGACAGATGCCCAGTTAGAAGAGGTAACCCGGATCGTGGCAGAGTATGGGTGCCGCATCCAAGTGATCGATGGGGCGGTTCAAAGTATTTACGCTATTGTGGGTGATGAACGGCATGAATTGTTGATCAACCGAATTGAAGGACTCGAGTATATCGATCGAGTGGATACAATCCAATCACCGCATAAATTGCTGGATATTCGATCCGAGCTCAAAAATCACAAGACGATCTTCGGAGGCGTTGAACTCGGGAAGAAATTGTTAGCTATCGCAGGCCCCTGCACCATTGACCCGGCGAACCCAAACCGGTTCTACGAAACGGCAGAAGCCTTGAAAGAGGCCGGCGTTCACGCCTTGAGGGGAGGCGTGTGGAAGCCGCGTACCAACCCTTATTCCTATCAAGGTGACAATAAGGCCCTGGACATCTTGATGGAAGGCGCCAGCCGGACCGGACTTCCGGTGAATACCGAGGTGATGGACGAGGAGAACCTAAAGCTGGCTCTAGACGCCGGGGTCGACATGCTTCAGATCGGTACGCGAAACGCGCTGAACTACTCTCTGCTGCGGAAAGTCGGCCAGGCAATTGCCGGCAGGAATACGGTAGTACTTCTGAAACGTGGGCGACACATTGGTCCCATTAACGAGTTTATCTCGGCAGCCGAGTATATCGTGAACTTTGGGAATCCAAATGTGATGCTCTGTCCGCGGGGAACGTTGCCGAGTCTCGAAGGCTATCGGAACCATCCCGACGAATCAATTACCCCATTGATCAAAGAAAAGACTTGGGCTCCGGTGGTGGTGGATCCTTCGCACTCGGTTGGAAAGTCGACGTACGTGGAGGCATGCTCCATGGCTGCAGTTGCCTACGGGGCGGATGGACTTTGCATCGAGGCGAACATCGATCCGACTCGTGGATTGGGCGACGATCCAAAACAAGCGATCACTCCGGACGCGTTTCGTCAACTGATGAAGAAGTGTAATGCGGTCTGGAGTCTCAGAAGGTCAGCGGAAGATTCGGAATAGGCTTCACTCTGCGAGCTACCTGTCTGTAACTGAGCGATGTCCAGTAAGATTGAAGATAGGATTGTAGCCGGTCGCACGATCGTGGAAGCGCAGGCGCGATTTTTCGAAAGCCGTTTCGGACGCGTTGAGAGTCAATGGAAATACGACGGATCTCGAGTCACCGAGGCAGACCTGAATATTTCTAATTCCCTGCAGGTGGAACTCAATCGCCGCTTTCCTGAAGATAAATTCTTGAGCGAGGAAACCGATCCAGAAAACGGTCCCGTGATGTTGGATTCTGAATACGCGTGGCTGGCGGACCCCATAGATGGAACAAACAATTTTGCGCGAGGGATACCCGCTTGCGCCATTTCATTGGCTTTGCTTCAAAACGGCGTTCCGGTCTACGGAATTATTTACGATCATATGTCTCGATCTCTGATTCATGGAGGAACGGGGTTCGGGGTTTTCGTTGG
>JAUHWE010000393.1 GCA_030424825.1 Verrucomicrobiia bacterium | reverse complement strand
TTGCCTGATAATACGAGTGGCAAACACCGCTCCACCAATGGCACGCAGGCGTGAGACAATTTGCGCTCCAACTCCAACCCGGTATCCAATCGTTCAATATCAACTTTCTCAACATCTAGAACGGGACCGGCGTCCATTTCTTTGACGACCTGCATGAAGCTGACTCCCGAAACGGCATCTCCGGATGCGATCGCTGATTGAATGGGGGAAGCGCCACGGTATTTTGGCAAAAGCGAGGTATGCAGATTCCAGATTCCCAAGGAGGGGGTATCAATCAATGCCTGTGAAAGCAAATGCCCGTAGGCCATGACTAGGATAGCGTCCGGGCCAATGGCCTCGATCTCACGCCTTTCGCATTTGTCTACGCGGTTTGGTTGAAAAACAGGGATTCCATTCTCATGAGACCACACCTTAATGGCATTCGCCTCGATCCTTTTTCCCCGTCCACGAGGTTTGTCGGGCTGGGTATATGCCGCTGTCAACTCAACAGGACCACAGCCGCCCTGCAGAATCGCATTCAATGCAGGAAGAGCAATGGGGTCGGATCCCATGAATATTAGCTTTTGCTTCATGCTTTCGTTCTATTCTCCTTTGATACGCAATCATTCGTCACGTAAAAAGGAACCCTGCTCAATCATCCCTTACATACGGATTCTTCTTGTTCACCAGATCAAACACCACGGGACAGCCTTCGAGTTTAAAGGCCTCGACTACGGCAGCTTGCATGTAGCGTTTGTAAGAATCATTTAGCTTCTTGGCTTGATTGCAAAAGAGTTTGATCCTGTAAGGCCGGTTTCCAGTATGCACTGCATAGTAAATCCGGAAACGACGTCCATCCACTCTTGGCGCCGGCATTCGCTCGGCGATCTTGTAGAGCAAATTATTCAATCGGCCGGTTGAAATCTTCTTCCCCATCCGCTTGTCCAGCTGACGGGCATCATAAAGCATCTTTTCAATATCGATATTCTCCAATGCAGATACGAACCGAATCGGCGAACCGGGTGTAAAGAAAATTTCCCTACGAAGCCCCGTTTCGAAGGCCTTTCTGAATTCACTCTCGGTTTCAAAGCCATCAATTTCGCCCTGCTCCCAAGCCGTCAGTGCCAGATCCCATTTGTTTACGACAATGACTATGGGCTTGTTTAGCTTAGCTGCCTCCCCCGCAATAGACTTGTCTTGATGGGTAGGGCCCTCTTTCGCATCAAGCACCATGAATACGACATCCACCTCCCGAATAGCGTCCAGAGAACGGACCCTAGAAAAGTACTCCACAGAAGAACTCAACTTCGTTTTCTTGCGAATTCCCGCTGTATCCGTAAGAACAAAATGCCAGTCTTCACCACGCTTTGACTTCCAAGTAAAAGGCGTTTCGATCGAATCACGAGTAGTCCCAGGCACATCACTCACGATGAACCGGTCGGATTGGACGAGACAGTTGCTCAACGAAGATTTCCCGACATTGGGTCGACCAATAAAACAAACGCGGATCTCCTTCCGTCCATCATCCACTTTCGGCTCGGGAGGGCCCACAATTTCGTCGCGACTGGATAGAATTAGAGAACGTAGGCCAGAGATTCCACGATCATGCTCGGCTGAAATAAGAGACGGTTCGCCGAGACCAAGCGAATAGAACTCGTTGATCTCAATCTCCGTGTCTGCCTTATCCACCTTATTGACCACTAAACCCACCGGCTTTTTGCTCCGGCGAAGGATTTCAGCCATCTCCAAGTCTAAGGGCACCAAGCCTTCCCGGCCATCCACTACCATCAAGACAAAATCCGCCGTATCGATCGAAAACGCAATTTGGCCCTCCACGGCATTTACTAGCCGCTCAGGCGTATCACTCGTCCCAGCCACCAGACCCATTCCTCCGGTATCCATCAGCGTATAGCCATCTTCATCGATATCATGCGTAACCACATCTCGAGTCACTCCAGGCATGTCGTGAACAATGGATACACGTTTTCCGACCAGTCGATTAAACAATCGGCTTTTTCCTACATTCGGGCGTCCGACAATTGCTACATTAAAGTGTGGAGACATAGTATTTTATGTTAATCGGCCTACAAGAGCAGCAACCGAACGATGCGGCTCACTAACGCCATTATTGTATTCTAAATCGATTCGCTCGCCGCAATCGAGCCTTTCACGCCTAATGTGGAAACAAAGCGTTCTGTGCGATTGCAGGCCTCCACAAGATCGTCATAACCCGTCGCAAAGCTGCACCGTGCAAATCCTTCTCCAAACGTGCCAAATGCACTCCCTGGAACCATGGCCACCTTTTCTTTTTCCAGTAGCTGTTTGGCGAAATCAGCCGACGAAAGTCCGGTCGCTTCGATGTTTGGAAATGCATAAAACGTAGCCTGAGGCAAATGGCAGGTGAGTCCCATTTCGTTAAATCTTCGAACCACTAGATCCCGGCGGCGGCGATACTGCTGTTTCATTTTCTGCACGCCATCGTACCCATTTCTCAATGCTTCTACTGCCGCGTCCTGCGCGATAATCGACGCACACATCATCGAATACTGGTGCACTTTCATCATGGCTTCAATTAAAGCGGCAGGGGCACACGCATAGCCCAGTCGCCAGCCGGTCATGGCCCACGCTTTCGAACATCCGTGAAGGAAAATCGTACGTTCCTTCATCCCTGGAAAATTCACGATGCTCACGTGCTCTCCATCATAGGTGAGCTCCGCATAGATCTCATCGCTGATAACGATAAGATCCTTTTCCACCGCGAATCGGGCAATCTCTTCCAGCTCTTCCAATTCCGCAACACCACCCGTTGGATTACAAGGCAGGTTAATGATGAGGGCCTTGCATCCAGGAACCCAGGATTTCTTCACCTCGGATGCCTTTATAGTAAATGCAGACGCGGCATCCGTTTTGATGGGAATTCCTACCCCATGAGCCAGCATAACTGTAGGATGATAGGAAACAAAGCAAGGATCCTGATAGAGCACCTTGTCTCCCGGATTAAGAATCGCCCGCAAGGCAATATCCATCGCCTCCGACACTCCTACGGTTACAATAACCTCATTCTTAAAATTGTATTCTATATTAAAATACTTGTTGATATATTTCGAAATTTCGCGACGCAACTCAACCGTGCCGAGATTAGACGTGTAAAAGGTACGACCTTTTTCGATGGAATAAATCGCTGCCTCTCTGATATGCCAAGGCGTAGTAAAGTCCGGCTCGCCAATTCCAAGTGAAATGACGTCTTCCATCCCGGCCACGAGCTCGAAAAAGTCACGGATGCCCGAACGGGGAAGCCCGATGACATGATTGGCAACAAAACGGTTTTCTTGGTTTTCCACAGCTAAATGAAGTATGATTCCAAATGTCAGGCGATAGGCCTACATCAATAGTCAGTCGATTCTATTAGGGTCGCTCTCAATCGCAACCCCACTACGGGGAAACATCCAACCGCTCTTTGTCCTCTTTGGGATGCTCGATGAGGAAGCCTTGCTCCTTGTAGGCTCGCAACATGAAATGTGTCGCCGTAGAAACTATCCCTTCTATCGTCGATAGACGTTCGGATACGAAAGACGCAACTTTGTGGAGAGTGGACTGTTTTACAACAACAAGTAAATCGTAAGATCCCGACATCAAGTAGCAGGACTCTACTTCATCGAATCGAGATATCCTCTGCGCCAGCCGATTGAATCCACCTTCTCTTTCTGGAGTGATCTTTACTTCGATGACTCCGCGAACGGCCATTTCCGAGTCCATCTCTGGATTTAAGACCGGGATCCAACCGAGCAGAACGCCTTTTTCCATTAGTTCAGACAGCTGTTCGTTCAAAGCCTCTTTGGATAGGCCAAGAATTTCCGCCATCTGACTCTCGTTTACACGTTCACCCTCAGCGAGAAGCTTTAATACCTCGTTCATGATGGCCGAGAAAATGCGCACTCGTGGATTAATATCCAGCCGTAAATCCAGACGGGCCCAACAGTTAGCAAAACAGCATCCATTTCCCTCTTTCTCAATATTCGGCCAAATCGGTGAAACCTACTTGTTTCCTCACCATTGACGTTTTCGCTAACGCAAGCTTTACGCACAGAAACAATCCAGCCAACCTCTCCGAATCATGTTTGAAAGCCTTACCGACAAACTGTCTCACGCCATGCGCCAACTTCGCGGTACTGCGAAGCTGAGCGAGGAAAATATGTCTGAAGCCCTTAAGGAGGTGCGCGCCGCCCTCCTTTCCGCAGACGTCCACTTTAAAGTCGCTCGGGAATTTATAGAATCCGTTAAGGAAAAGTGCGTCGGCCAGGAAGTGTTAAAATCGGTCACTCCTGGCCAGCAGATCGTAAAGATCATCAATGACGAGCTGGTTAGACTTCTGGGCGAAGGCGAAACCGAACTATCGACTAAGCGGCCCCTGAAAATAATGATGGTTGGCTTGCAAGGTGGAGGAAAGACCACCACCTCCGCAAAGATCGCCAAATTCCTCAAGAAAGAGGGTTACAATCCGCTTTTGGTCGCTTGCGACATCTACCGCCCCGCTGCGATTGACCAACTAGAATCAGTCGGCGAGCAAATCGGTGTTCCCGTGTTTTCCGATCGTTCCTCACCCGACGTACCGTTGATCGGAGAGAACGCGTTGAAGCACGGCCTCAGTGAAGGACGCGATTTGATTATCTTCGATACTGCCGGTCGTCTTCAGATTGACGAACCGCTCATCGAGGAAATCAAGGAACTCAAGCGCCGCATTCAACCCGATGAAGTGATTCTCGTCGCCGATGGAGCGATCGGACAAGAGGCCGTAAATGTCGCCAAGTCGTTCCACGAAGCCGTCGAACTGACTGGAATCGCAATGACGAAGCTCGATGGAGACGCCCGTGGCGGCGCTGCTTTGTCTATGAAGCAGATCACCAACGTACCCATCAAGTTCGCGGGTACCGGTGAAAAGCTGGAAGACTTCGACCTATTCCATCCGGACCGGATGGCCTCGCGGATTCTAGGGATGGGCGACGTCGTCTCGCTCGTCGAAAAGGCCCAAGAATCGATTGACGAGAAAGAAGCGGAGAAAATGGCGGGCCGTATGATGGCCTCCGATTTCAATTTCGAGGATATGCTCAACCAGTTCCGCCAGGTCAAAAAACTGGGTTCAATGCAGTCAATTATGGGAATGATGCCCGGGATGAGCGGCATGAAGATGGACGACAAAGCG
>JAUHWE010000392.1 GCA_030424825.1 Verrucomicrobiia bacterium | reverse complement strand
GCCCGTTGCGGGCTCCGTCATACCATTTCGAGATGATGGGATAGTCGACTCGTTTGAGCCAGCAATCTACGCCGCTGCGTTCGGTCGAGTCTTTCAAAGCGGGTCCATAAATACGGAATGCGACCTTGTCATTCTCAAAGGCAATATCGTCTTTACGTTCTGGCACATGACGGGCTGCCGCGAAACCGTCGGAACTGAATCCAGCGGGGCGGACGGCAATCAGAAAAATTAGAATGATGAGATTACGCATAGGGAAACGCGGAAGTAAACGAATCCAATGTACGACCATGGACGCGGCCCACAAGAATATACCTGGCATTTGAAACGGAATCCGGAATCTTATCGCTTGTTTGAGGCCGGTTTTTCCGCTGTAAATCAGTAAAAGCAAAACGCCAGAGCGGAAAGGGTGCCTCTGGTGGAAACGATAGAGCCCCATAGATTGAATGAAAACAAATAGGATGCGAAATTTTTTCCGAGGCCTCCGAATCTTTAAAAGGAGGAAGGACCGATCTCCCGCTTCGTCAATACTCCGCAGGACACGTGACTCCTTTGCCGTGGCTGCAAGAACTGGTAGACCGACCCTATCGATCCAAACCGGCTCTCAATCCTGGATTGCCCTATGCATCGCCGCCTTGTCCGCATTGGCTCTTGCGGAGCTCTGTGCCGCCGACCGGCCGAATATCTTGTTTATCATCGCAGATGACCAATCACCGTTCGACTTGAAAGCCTACAATTCCGACTCTGAACTGGATACTCCGAATATCGATCGTCTCGCAGCGGAGGGTATGACCCTCGACGGTGCTTATCACATGGACGCTTGGGTCGGCGGCGTATGTACGCCGTCCCGGCATATGATTATGAGCGGGAGAACGGTTTGGCACATTCCCGATAAGCCGGGCAGAACGGTCAATCCCAACGTCACCAACCCCAAACTGGTCCCGCCGGACCTCGCAACGTACACCATGGCCGCCGTGTTTAATCGGGCTGGCTACGACACCATGCGAACCTGTAAGAACGGGAACAGCTACGAAGCAGCCAATGAGCAGTTCACAGTGCGGCGCGACGCTTCGAAACGCGGAGGCACGCCCGAAACCGGGAGCGAGTGGCATGGAAAACAAGTTTTGGAATACCTCGAAGAGCGCGAGAAGACCAACGACGACGATCCGTTTCTGATCTACTTCGGATTCTCCCATCCTCACGACACGCGTGACGGTACGCCCGAGCTGTTGGCAAAATATGGGGCCACCAATCACATGGACAAGAACAGCCTCCCACCAGCACTTCCACACCAGCCGCAATTGCCCCCGAACTACCTAGAGCGGCATCCCTTTCATCATGGACATGAAAACCTGAGGGATGAAGTGGCGGTCAGCGGCGTTTGGGAAAGGCGGGACGAACGCACCATTCGCAATGAAATCGGACGACAGTTTGCCTGTAGCGAGAATATCGATATTCAGATCGGAAAGGTCCTGCAGAAACTGGAAGCGATGGGAGAATTGGAAAATACCTACATTATCTATACCGCGGATCATGGAATGGCTATTGGGCGGCATGGACTGCAAGGGAAGCAGAATCTCTACGAGCATACATGGCGAGTGCCTTACATCGTGAAAGGGCCGGGGATCAAAGCGGGCTCTCGATCCATTGGAAATATCTATTTACTGGATACGTTGCCCACGCTTTGCGATTTTGCGGGAATCGAGGCTCCGCCATCGATTGAGGGAAAAAGCTTCAAATCGATTCTAGAAGGCCGACGCAAACCGCTCCGGGACACACTGTACGGGGTCTATAGCGGCGGGTCCAAGCCAGGCATGCGAAGTGTGAAGATCGGAGACTGGAAGCTGGTCAAGTTCGATGTGCTTGATGGGACGGTTCGAGAGACTCAGCTTTTCAATCTGGCCAAGAATCCGCATGAGTTTCTTCCGGAACACGGGCGTGAGAGTCGCTGGGAAACGAATCTAGCTGAGGACGCCCGCTTCTCTAAGAAGCGTGCAGAATTGGAAGCCGCATTGCTTGCGGAGATGAAACGTCTCGACGATCCGTACCTATTGTGGGATCAGCCCAAAAATCAACGGTGAGCGTGGAAATTACGAGCTGAACAATGTCCGCCGAACGACTTGCTGCTCCGATATGAAGGATGGTCTAAACGAGCTAAAGTATAGCTGGAACGAGTTCGCCAAGAAGGACGCCATGGGAGCGGTTCTAACGGGGAAGGAGTGGAACGAAGAGTCGTTTTATCAATCCGGTCGAGAAGAGGTGGATTCCCTCATGGAGGAGGTGCTCGAGATTTATCCCGGGCTGAATAGAGCGCGCTCGCTGGACTTTGGATGCGGGCTGGGTCGATTGACTTTTGCGCTCAGCAAGCACTTTCGGCACGTGACTGGAATCGACATCTCAAAGAAGATGATCGAACGAGCCACTGCGAATCGCCGCAATTCGGATGGAGTAGAATTTGTGTTGAACGAATCAAGGCGCCTAACGGCGATTCCGTCTGATTCCGTGGATTTCCTGCTTAGTCTAATCGTACTCCAGCATATACCGAAGAAATGCATCAAGGGATACATAAGCGAGTTCCTCCGCGTCACCAAACCGGGAGGGCTTTTCGTCTTTCAGATCCCAACCCGAAGGGTCCGAGATGAGAAGAAAGAGCGGTATTGGGAGGGTCGACCTTTAAATTGGGATTCTCCCTCTTTAGGGAAGCTGTGCTATCGGGCGACCGTTAGGTTTATTCGGTGGATCCCCCGGAAAGTTCGAGAGCTCGCGCTAAAGGATGACCGCCTCCATCGGTTCCTTTTTTTCTGCAAGCTCTGGGGGGAAGAGCCGGTTATGCGAATGAACACGATGAAGAAGTCCGCGCTGGAAAGGTTTTTGAAGAAAGAGGGTGGAGTCGTGTTGAAATGCCGGCAGGATTCAGCAGCGGGAGACGCTCTTGAGAGTTTTACCTTTTTCGTATTGAAAGAGAGTGGCACCGGACAGGATAGGGCTGACTTTCACTAGAGCATTTTTCCTTTGGCGAGTAGCAAAGGTTGGGTAGGGGGAGAGTGCGTGCCGGGCGTATTCTAGTCTCGCTCCGCCGCGATAACAGCAAGATCGTTCAACTAACGCGGCATAGCGCAAGCGATAGCCCTACGGGAAACGTGGTAGTGCAGGGATTATCGCCCTACCTGATCTCGCTTAAAACCAGCTTTGCCAGGCCATCCAGCCAAAGAAGACGAGTACGGAAAGAAGCACTACAACCGTGGCGGGACGGTTTTTGAACTTTCCGATCCAGCTCGTTCGACCATTTAGAAGAATCAGGGCGATCGTTAGCAAAGGGAGAAACCCAACCGCGACGATACCATAGATTTTCTGAATCTCGCGAAACTGCACCAATAGACCAATCATCGGAACCGTTGCGATCCCATAGAGATAGCTCTTGTAGGGTAGCGATTGAGTACTGGTAAGAATCGCTTGATCAGTCCACTCTTCATGGTACTTTTTACTGATAAACAGTCTCCAGATATCTGCAAATAGATAGGGAGCTGACTGCCAGACCCCAAGCAGACTACTAAAGACGGCTCCAAATGCGCCTATCAAAAACGCCCAGCGTCCAATGGGACCAAGGGAGCTTTCGAAAGAATCCGCAATTTCAATGATCAGTCCGGCTCCTGTTCCGCTAGCAGTTACCGTGTTTCCAATGATCACCATGGCAATACCGAATAGGGCAATCATCACGTAGCCGACACCGAGGTCAATACGGCAAAACGTTAGCATGCCCGGCCCGTGGCGTCCTTCTTCCGCGATCCAATAACCGTAGCAGAGAATTGTAACCGTGCTGCCAATACCACCAATAAGGGCCATGGTCCACGCGATTCCGCCATTGTCTGGATTGGGAATGCTTGGGATCAACAGACCTTTTAGCACCTCCGGAAAAGGTGGCGAAACCACGAAAGCGCTTATGACTACAGTGAAAAACATCACGAAGATACAGACCCCCATCACTTTTTCGAAAAGCTTGAAACCTCCTCGACGCACCAATACGAGACCCGCAATGCTGGATAGAATTCCAAAAACCACCTTGCCTTGGGCCGCGTCCTTAAAGATCGGGAAAATGGCGTAGAGCGTTACCCCGTTGGCCGCCATAAGGGCGGTTCCCACTACATAGGTCCATAGCAGGAAATAGGGTAAAAAGAGATATCCGGCCCATTTACCCAGTCGTCTCGCCACACCTTCTAGTAACGTCTGTCCCGTGGCGAGCTGCCAACGTGTGAGTCCCTCCGCCAGCACAAACTTGAAAAAAGCTCCCACCAGTACGGCCCAGAGGACCGCGACTCCTAGTTGACTCCCGGCGAATCCGGCGCCCGAAAGATCACCCGCTCCGACTCCCGTTGCCGCGACTAGGATACCGGGGCCAATCATACTTAGAAGTTTCGGTCGCTTAACGGGTTTTTCGGGTTGGGACATGGGCAAGATTGCGTTATGAGTATTCGCGGTGGGCGAGGGCAAATCTATAATGATGAGGAGAGCGAGTGGTTCAGTTGAATCGACACCTTAAAGGGACTCGAATTCGAGTGATGGAGAGCACCTCGAAAACCGAACGAAATATGCGATCGAAATTCCCAATTCGATGCAACGCTATGACGCCCACCTAAAGAGGATTTGTAGTCGACTTTGCCGAACCACGAGTCGCCCCGAAGCAGCAAATTTGGCATCGCCTTGGAAATCGGTGTAATGCCCCCGAGTGTTAATCCACTCAAAGGCCAATCTTTGATTCTCAATCATAGCTACAAGATCTCGAAAGCGACTTACGGACACTCCCTAAATACACAGTCCGTGAGCCTTTTCCCAATAGTTTCTAATATATATTCCGTGTAGACCGTGAATCCCGTTCGATTCCTACCCTTGACATGCTTAGGGCTGCCGCTAAGTTATACTAGAGGTTGTTTTACCTTATCCCTACAAAGATTACTTTTAAAGCTAATCTTCTACCCACATAAACTAGAATGGATGTGCGTTCGCCGCACTCCATGAAACCCAAACCTGATCATGATTAAACGTAACGATGTTGCGCTGCTGTGCGCATTTCTAATTCTTATGCTTCCTGGGAATGCTCAGGATGGTTCCTCCGAAGGTGATGTCTTTGAGTTAAGTCCCTTCGAGGTGGATTCTTCTACTGACTCCGGTTACCGAGCGACCAACAC
>JAUHWE010000391.1 GCA_030424825.1 Verrucomicrobiia bacterium | reverse complement strand
AGACTGTCCCGTTCGGTTTCCGTAGCTCGAAGTTGCCGGCGTCGTTTTCCGTTAAGATTTCGTAGGACTCCATTGGCGAAGCGTATACGCCGTGAGCGGCAGTGGGGGTGAAGGTGTCCATGCGGAAGCTAGAGCGAATTAATTGGACATTCTTACCGTCCATCAGGATACGATCGTCGATGTAGCTAAAACACCAATCAACGCCCGCGTCGCCGTTCGGATTTCGGAGGTGACTAGCCTGGCTTCGATAGGTGCGGGTGAGGGCGAAGTTCATGCCTCGACCGGGTATGGCCAGATCAGTGCTCGAGAGCTTGGTCTCACCAGAATAGTCCAGAATTGCGGCGGAGTCACCTTCACCGCAACAAGTGTTGCACGATTCCGTAATGGAAAATAGGAAGTTGTCTGCTGCTCCGGTTATTGGCGCGGATACCGTGCCGAGAACAGTGCCTTGTCCGCCTCCGGCAGTGAGATTGACAAATAGACTGCCCTTCGCATCCGTAATGAGTGCCTCGCCCACGAGGGGGGTCGCCCTAGGACTTAGGAACGTATTGCGGCAACCCGGTTCCTCAATGCCTGGTGGAAGCAAGGCGTTTTCTCGGTGAAGCCGTTCGCCTTCGAAGGCGATTTGTACGCCCGGTATAGCAGGAGTCACTCGAACTTCAGCTTTCGTTGGCCGATCGTTTTGGGCCGTGAGGCTGTTTTCTGTTCCAGTCAGAATATCGATTCCAAGAACTGTAATGGGAAGTTCCGCGATGATCTGGTCACTCCCTGAAGTTCTAATAACGACGGAAACATCACCCGGAAAGGTGCTTAGATTGAGCGGATTAAGGCTAACGGTCGCTATGTTTTCACTACCGCCGCTAGTCGTTACGGAAAGGCTGGTCAACAGATTGGAGGGAGCGAATGACAGCAATCCGGTGGAAACTGATTTGGCCAGAATCTCCAGATCAAAATTTTGAGCAGTCGTTCCCGCTCCTCGAACGGTAAGTGGGAAACTCGAAGCTTCACCCATCCCTAACAGGACTCTCCCGAATTCATCGGCCTCCATCTCAAGTGAAGCAATCGGTTCGGCGGGTCTCGGATCTCCACGCTCCAATCGTGCGGCGAAATTAAAATTTATTTGTTCGGTATTGTTGAATATGATCGGGCGGAAATCGGTCGATTCTTCGGGATCGAGGGACGGGCCTCTCACTTGACCGGTTAAGTCGAAAAAGGGTTCTCCCGCTTCGGTTGTTCCATCGAAGTTGGCTACCGAGATCCCCGATCCTTCGATGCTCTCGATGATCAGAAGCACGGGATCTTGAATGGAAGTTTGTCCCGAATATTCAACGATGACGTTTGCAGTGGTCTGGTTTGTAGATCGATCGTTGGAAAAGCTTTGCAAAGAAATGGAGGATTGCTGCAGATCATCTCCGTTACTGAGGACGGTTTGGCTTAGTTCTACGCGATCGACAATGCTTCTGAGCAATAGCCTTGAAAAGTAGGTTTCAGAATTGGCTATATTGACTTCAAGTCTGGCTTGCACGGTTTCAGTCTCGCCATCAGCGGAAGATTCAACCTGCAACTCGTTGACCTTATTGCTTGGTACGGGATCCCAGGTTTCAAGATCGCTGCTTTGCTCAAAAATATCATTTGGGCCACCACTTTCTCGAACGAAGTTAACAATTGGATACAGGAGTCCGTCTGGTCCTAGTTGTACCGTGAAACCTAGAATCTCACGGACGCTTTCAGGAATGGGAAGCGAACCGGACGCATCATTAGTCAAAATCGTACCCTTTTCGCCAACTGCGAAGTAAGTACCGTCGGGAAAAAAGATGACGTCATTCAAAGCGCTCTTGCTTGAGGCTAGCTCGTCCCAATCGGTATTAGCGAAATCGTATTTCAATAGATTGCCGGTTGTGACTTCCCCGTTTTGTGTAATCTCAGTCCGGTTTGCGGTCGCGATAATATTGTCCACGTCACTGAGGTCTCCTGATCGGTAGACGGCCAAGTTCTCAACTCCGTTTAGGTTGCCCAGAAGCGTTGGAGGCGGTGCGCCTGTGTCCCCATTGGGGATAAGAAGAGTGCCATCCCATTTGAATGCGCCAACTCCAGTAGTGTTTGCGATAAAGACGTCTGGCTGGCTTTCACCATTGGCTATAGCGATTACTTCGTTTGCTTGGATCAGAAAGGTGCCGAATCCTTGGATCAGCGGTTGTGTAGTGTCGGTTGATGCGAGCGAAGCAGATGCGTGGTAAAGACCATTGGTCGTGCTGAAAAATACGCTATCAACTCCCGTTTGAAAGGGTAGTCCGCTAATCGACGTGACGCCAAACCCAAAGTTCGATCCACTAACCATCGTGCCAAAGACAGCGCTCGCTGGCGCGGTAGGGTCGGGATTCAGATCGTTGTCTAAAGCTCCAAATGCCCGGCGAATGAGTGAGTTTCCTCCTCCGATTGATCTGCCTGCAAGGTATACGGAACCGGTGGTAGGGGATACGTAGCATGTGGTAAATTTTTCGGTTACGAATCCGTGGATGTCCCATTGGGACCCGTCGTATCGAACTACGAATCTTCCATCATCGTCGAACCGATTGACTAATGCGTATATATTGTCAGTGGCATTGCCTGATATCGCCCGAAAAATGAGCTGGTTTGAAGGCGTATCGGGAAAGAGTTCATCTCGAAGCGTTTGGCTAATGTTGCCCGGCGACCAGTGGTTTCCGTCAAAGTGATAGAGCCCGATTGTTCCATCTTCTTTACGGGAAGCCCCGGCCACCCAGACATCTGATGATGAGGTTCCCCAAACGCCATATAGGTCAAGATCGCTTGGAGGAGTTGATTGTTGCGCGCCGGACCGTGCTGCAATAAATAATGGAAGCGAGAGTAGAATCAGGAGCCCGACTCGGTTGTAAATCTTTTTTGGAATAATGAGGTGAGGAAAAAACGGTGTCACATCGATTATGGTTGAGTTATGCAAGGGGTAATTAGAAAGCTGGCACTTCATATTGATACATTTGCGGCGAAACCTCAATCGTAATCTGAGAAGAACAATATTTTCCCGATCAACTATTATTGAGCGAATGAAGTCTTAGGGGCAACTTGTGGAAAGGTTTGATGCTCATTCAAATATTGTCTTTCTTAACTCGGCATCTGAGTGTGGGGAATGGGAGCAGGCCAACAAAAGTTCGATTGCATCGTTTTGGGGGCTGGCATTGCCGGCATCGCAGCGGCAAATAAGTTACGACTAGCTGGCCTGACGGTTTGCCTTCTTGAGAAGAGTCGAGGAATCGGAGGTCGCCTCGCTACACGGCGTATCGCGGGCCAAATGTTTGACCACGGAGCCCAGTTCTTCACGGCTCGAGAGGAAGGCTTTATTTCTGAGGTGGAGAAGTGGGTTGCGATCGGGATTGCCCGACCATGGTTTGGAGGGCCGGGGCACGAACGCTTTTGCGGGTCGGATGGAATGAGCCCAATGGCGAAGGCGCTGGCTGAAAATCTCGATGTGAGGCGAGAGCAGAAAGTCGAGTGGATCGGATTAGAAAATGGGATTTGGTCAGTGCGAACGAATTCAGGGACATTCGAGGGCTCGCGGTTGCTTCTCACCAATCCCGCCCCTCAGGCGGTGGATCTGTTGGAGGTGAGCGACCTGATTGTCAGTACTGGATATTTAGATACACTCAAGACGATTGAATATGAAAAGTGCATCTCCCTTATGCTTTTGCTGGAATCCGAGTTGGGACTTTCGAAAACAGGGATAATCCAAAACGAGTCAGGAAAACCGATTGCGACTTTAACGGAAACATCTGTCAAGGGCATCACGGATCGTCCGGGAATCGTGATTCAGTCCAGCCCCGAATTTGCGGAAGAGAATTTTGGATCCTCCTCCGATTCGATCTTTAAACAGCTAACGGATGCCTTGCCCTATTCAGGCCCGCTTAAGCTGGAAGAGATGTCTTTGCAAAAATGGCGTTTCGCCAAACGGATAGATCATGATTTGGAAGTATCTTTCATGCAGGATGAAGCGAATTTACTTTGGCATGCGGGAGATGGATACATTTCCCCGAAAATAGAGGGCGCGTTTTTATCCGGAGAACGAGTGGCGGAGTCGATTATAGTAAGCTTCCGCGCGAATGGAACCCTTAGCTCGCAGGGCCCGGGAGAGTCGAAACATGCCGACTAATAAAAAGGGCTCCCAAGAAACGCTTCGGAATTTGGTCGTGGTTCTAGGGGATCAGCTCTGTCTGGAACTCGACTCCTTCAAGGCGTTCAACCCCAAACGGGAGACGGTCTGGATGGCGGAGTCTGGTCAGGAAGCCACGAAGGTATGGTCGCACAAGCAGAAGATTGTATTGTTTCTGAGCGCTATGCGGCATTTTCGGGAAACCCTAAAAAGCGAAGGGATTCGCGTTTTCTATTCGGAATCGTCGGAAGCGGGTTCGGATTCCATCACGCAGAATCTGGAAAATTTTCTAAAAAGGAATTCCGTCGAGAGCGTCGCCCTTACGAAACCGGGGGAGTTCGGTTTAGAGGTCGAACTAACCGCATGTTGCGAACGGGCGAAGGTCCCAATACGGATTTATGAGGACAACAGCTTTTTCTGTACCTTGGACCGGTTTGATGAATGGGCGGACGGTCGCAAGCAGCTGCGGATGGAGTACTTCTATAGGGAAATGCGGAAGGAGAATGATATCTTGATGGATTCGGGGTCTCCTGCGGGAGGTGATTGGAATTACGATTCCAGCAATCGCTCTTCCTTCGGGAAAAAGGGACCGAAGAACATCCCGGCACCGTTGCGGTTCGCGCCGGATAAGGTTACTCAAGCAGTGATTGAGTATGTGGAGTCTCAATACCCGGGTCATCCCGGTCAGACTGAGGAGTTTGGGTGGCCGGTGACGCGGGAAGAGGCGAAGAAAGCGCTCGATGATTTTATCTCGAAAGGACTGTTGGATTTTGGCAAGTATCAAGACGCGATCTGGAGCGGGGAGCCCTTTCTGCATCATTCACTGCTGGCACCGGCGATGAATCTGAAACTCCTCATGCCACGGGAGGTAGTGGCGGCCGTTGAGGAAGCCTACCGCGAGGGCCGAGTCCCCATCGAGTCGGCCGAAGGCTTTATTCGCCAGATCCTTGGGTGGAGGGAGTACGTGCGCGGCATTTATTGGCGCTACATGCCGGACTACCTCGAGCGAAATGCCATAGATGC
>JAUHWE010000390.1 GCA_030424825.1 Verrucomicrobiia bacterium | reverse complement strand
TTGGATAAGGTTCCGGAACAACTACGCACTATTCTTCCAACTAGAGAAATGGATACGCTATATAGCAAGAACCGACAGACTCTGGAGGTTCTGCCAGAACCGGCGTTTCAGGAATTGGCGGGGGGCGTCCTCTTTAGCGCTCCCAGTCCTTTTTTGGAAGAACAGATGCGGATGCCTTTTGCCACAAAGCTGTCGAAAGGGGCCCGACCCGTTTTACAGGCCCGCGCTTCGTCCCTACCCATTGTTGCAGCGCAGGCCTACGGGGCGGGTCGAGTCGTCCATATGGGGAGCGATCCGTCCTGGAGCTGGAAGATGGATAGCGATCGAGGAGGGGAGCAGTATCGGCTTTATTGGCTGCATCTATTCGCGTGGCTTGGCTCGGGCGGCAAGCCCCGTTTGGAAGTGCCGTTGGAAGGGTCGCTTCAGGATTTGAGCGAACCTTTGAATCTGAGTATCCTGGCACGGAATAATGAATACCAATTGTCGGACTCCGCCACTGTACGAGCGGTATTGACGGGGCCAGATGGGTCGTCCAGTCCAGAGCAATTGCTGATGCCAGATAGCAGGGAACCGGGACAGTATAATGGATCGATCGGGCTTTCGCTTCCTGGGGAATATCGAGTGCACTACTCCGTTGAATACGAAGGAGGCGAACAGATCGATCGAACGGCTTTTTTTGCGGGAGCGTATATCGGGGCGGAAAATTCGGATTTGCGTTTTCGGGAAGGCGAGCTGAAGGATCTGGCTCGCATAACGGGTGGTGCGTATCATCATTACACGCAGGTTGGATCCATTGAGGAATTAGCATTGTCTCGCAATGTTCCAATGTTGCAACGCTATCACTTTTGGACGCGGCATTTTCTCTTTATTCTCCTGTTCCTAGCGGTGTTGGGATACGAGTGGTTCTATCGGAGGCGAATTGGTTTGAAATGAGGTTTTGGGTTCTAGTATGGATTTTGGCTTATTTTGAGAGTGGACATCTTGCCACCCTCCGGGGGCAAAACGTATCCAGTCAGCCACTAACGACTGATGAGACCCAACAGCAGGCGACCATTGATCGTGCGCTAGTCGATTTGCGGTCGAGAAGTCCTGAAATACGGAAAGGGGCGGTCATGTTGCTGGGGAAGTATGAGGCTGCGGAGGCGAGAAATGCGGTATTGGGAGCTTTGAGCGATGCGGATGCTGCTGTTCGTTTTGCCGCGGTTGTATCTGTGCTCGAACGAAGGTCCTACGAATCGGCGGCTGAAGTTGAAACGGTGATGAACGTCCTTGACGATCCGGAAGTCGATATTCGGCGAGCGGTCAGCACTTCGATTGGCACCCTGGCCGGCATCCGTTCGCAAATATTGAATCGACAAGCAATACTTGCGAACCGGGCGCTGTTGGGGCAATTGCCAATATTGCCGCTTTCGATCCAATTGAAAATGGTGAATGCTTTCTTGGATACGGATGTGGTCGTACGTCGAAACATGATCAGTAGATACAATTTTTTGGGAATCAATATACCACCGGAAGTCTTCGTGCGCCTGCTTCAGGATGAGGATTTGGAAGTGCGTTCATCTGTTTTACCCTTAGCCGCCCGTTACCTTGAATTTCCATTGTTCGTGGAGAAGGCAGCTGTTGTTGCCGACGATGAAAGTCCTATTCTGCGTTTGAGCCTGATTCGGGAACTGTATCCGCGAAGCGCGTTGAGACCGATCCGGTTGTTGCAAAAGCTGACTCAGGATGAAGATCCTGAAGTAGCGACTGCCGCGAAGCTGCAGCTCTTTAACAACGCGCCGGACCTGGGTCTATATCAGTCTCTTGTAGAGCGGTTTGATGAAGGGCGTTTGAATGCGAATCAGAGCGAGCGATTGGTTCAGCTAGTCGAGCGATTGGAAGAAGTGGAGGAGCGAGAGGGGTATTTACTGCAGTTCCTCGAATTTTCAGAGGAGTCGTTGCGGGTGATTGCAGCGCGTCACTTCTTTAATTTTGGATTGGAGGAGCGCTATCCAGAAAAGCTTATCACGTTACTTGAGGATCCCTCCATGAACGTACGCTCACAGGTGATCTCACATTACAGCCGCCATCGGGATAAGCTGCAATCCATCGGTTGGGAAGTCTGGTTGACGAGCGAATTCAAAGACGTGCGTTTGGCCTTGGTGCGTTTATCTTCGGGGCTGTCCCGAGACGAAGCAGAGGGTTTATTGTTCGATTTGCTTTTAGATGACGAGATCGACGTGCGGGTTGAGGCATTAAACATGTATTCTCGCTTGCGGCTAGAAGGCTTCGAGAAGGTGCTGGAGATGACTTTGCGGGATGAGAACGTCACCATTCAAAAACGGGCGGTTCAAAACATCCTGCAACTGATGGGAGAATCGGGTCGTGCGTTGCTAGAGAATTACCTAGAAAATGAAGACCTTGCTGCTCCCTTGTCCGTGTATATAAAAAGCCAATTGAAGGCGTCGAAATGAAATCTCAAATGTGGCTACTGCGCTTTTTGTTATTCTGCCTTCCGATTTTCGAGTTCGGAGTAGTTGCTTTGGCAGAGAGTGCCTCTGGCGAAGCGCCGATTCGTATCGTTCAATTGATTGAAGGAAACCAGTTTAGGAGAATGTATCCAGATGCTCTTACGGGATTGTTAGAAAGTGTATCCACCCAAACGACGTTAAACCTGGATCCCGATCCCTTGGTGATCGAGTCCTTCGATGATCCAGCTATCTTTAAGCATCCGTTCATTTATGTCAATTACGGCGACCGGCAGAATTGGCTATTGACCGAAAGCGAGAAGCAGGCACTGAAGCGCTATATTGAGCGAGGCGGATTCATTTTTATTGATGCGGGAATTAGCGCGTCATTTTTAGGGGACCAAAACGCGCGGGCCCAAGGACAAAGCTTTGCGGAGTGGCGTGTACGGCCCAATCTAGCGGAGCTCTTTAAGGAAATCGTTCCGGATACGAGTTTTCGGCCCTTGCCTCGGTCGCACGGCCTGTTTCGCTCCTTCCACGTTGGCTTGCCGGACAGCAGCCTCCTGCCGGATACGGTAAGGGAGTTCGTGGTCAACGAAAAGTGGCCTCAGGGAAGCTACTCGGCAATGGGATTGGAGGTAGAAGGTCGTCTGGCGGTCTTGGCAATGCCCATTATCGCGATGGGCTGGGGGCGGAATGAAGTCGGACGATGGACTAACCGTATTGGATTTCGAATACGTGAAAGCGCAGAAGGTTTATCGGATCGCCTGTCTGAAGCCTATGCCTCAGGAGAACCCTTCGAAGTGACCCGTGAGGATGGACGCACGGACATCATCTACACGCAAAATCAAGGGATGGCCAGTTGGGTGCAGGAAGCTGGAGGAGATTGGCGCGTGTTTCAATATCACTACAGCCAAGAGATCAGTGACTATGCCCACGTTTTCTACACCCAGTTAGGGGTGAACATATTTGTCTACGTTTTCACGCAGTGAACAGTCTAAAAATTCAGCACTGATGTTTGTAGTACAAAAATTCGTTACCAACTAAACAATTAACTCATAGATATTCAGTTGTAAATGACAGGTTTGGACAACGTTCTGTCCGGCGATCCTAGGAATTGCTGGAAGAACCTCGCCTAATAGTCGTTGGAGCGGGCTTTGCTGAAAGTACTGATTTCCGAATCGAGCTGGCGCTTCAGCTTATTGACGGATGGCGCAGTGTCAGGGTCTTTGATACGATTGTGCATTTCGTGAGAGTCGCTCGCAAGGTGATAGAGCTCGTCGGCACCCTCCAAATTAGGGTAGTGGATGTATTTCCAGTCTCCTGCCCGGATCATTTGCCAAGAGGGGAAGGAACGGCTGGATTTTTCCATGAAGTACTCGGCGACAAAGTGATTTCGCCAGTCGACCGATTTCCCCTCCGGATCACCAAATAATGGCATGAGCGATTTTCCCTGGATTACCGCAGGTACTTCGATACCGGCGAGTTCAAGAAACGTGGGCGCGAGGTCGACATTGAGGACGAAGCGATGGCTTACCGAGGCCGTTTGAATCAGGACTGGATAGCGAATCAAAAGGGGTATCCGGATTGATTCCTCGAAGGCGACGCGCTTCTGATTGAATACCCCATGCTCTCCCTGTAGAAATCCATTGTCGCTCGTGAATACGATCATGGTCTGGTCGAGGATACCACGTTCTTGGAGTAAGGAGAGTAATTGGCCGACACCGTCATCGACTGATTGGAGGGAACTCATCTGATCGCGTATGTTGGATTGGGGGTCCTTGCCTCGTCCCCAGCGGGGCTCCTGCGGTTCGGGCAGACGGTCGAGATTCTCAATGCTCTCGTATCTCGCCTTTTTGAGTTGGGTGAGAGGGAGCGGTTTCCCATTCGTACGGGCTTGAGCCGTAGGCTGATCACTAAGATCGTCAGAGGCGCTAGCTGGCGGTGTGTAGCGGTAATCCGCATAGCTATTCTCATGGCGCGGCGCAGGAAGGTAGGGGATGTGCACGGCTTTGTGGGAGAGATAAAGGAGGAAGGGCTGGTCGGGGTCTTTATCTATGGACTCCTTCACGAAATCGATTGCCTTGCCATTGAGGTAGTCGGTCATGTAGCCACTGACTTGAATACGTTGTCCATTCTCGTTGACGACCGGATCTCTGTATTGTCCCTGGCCTTTGAAACTGATCCATTGGTCGAATCCGGGACGGCGCGTGTCGTCAAATCCCATATGCCATTTCCCAATGAATCCGGTCCGGTAGCCAGTGCGTCGAAGGAATTGAGGGAAGGTGATCAATCGGTCACCGAGAATACCGATCCCGTTTGTGTCGATATTATAGATACGATGAGTGCTCGCATAGAGACCTGTCAGAAAACTCGCACGGCTTGGCGAACAGATCGGTGTGGTGACGTAGGCGTTTTTAAAATTGATTCCTTCCGCCGCAAGGCGTTCGATGTGAGGTACTTGGATGTGGGAATTGCCGTTGCAGGCGAGCCCATCGTAGCGCAAATCGTCAGCAATGATGAAAACGATATTGGGATGCGTTGGCGCTGGGACGGTGGCGTAAAGGCACCCTGAGGGAATTGTCAGTAAAATAAACAGCAGCAAGCGAGAGGTCATGCTTCCGAGATAAGGAGGAGCGACGAAGTTGAGCAATCACAAATGCGGACCAATGGCGTGTTGCTCTGTTCAGACCGTCAATCACGGTGGCTGTAGCTGAGACTCTGGCTGATTGTTGGGGCAAA
>JAUHWE010000389.1 GCA_030424825.1 Verrucomicrobiia bacterium | reverse complement strand
TTAGATTCGAGTCCTGAGGTTGAGTTCCCAGATTGGTTCAGTGGGAGGACTCGGTGTGCTTGAGTTTAGACTGAATATTTCGATAGCTGGCAAAGCTGGCATATCCTAGGAGGGCTATGACTGCTACGTAGATCCACCACGGAATGTTCTCTCCTGCGATAAAGAGGTAGAGGTAGGAAGAAATAAACCAGAACCCAGCAGAGACCATGGGCCAGGTCAGGGGCTTGCCGCTCCGTTTCGATTTTATCAGCCAGGCAACCGAAAGCGCGAATAATGGAATCGCTCCTACGTAGATGCTGCCAAATACGATTGGATCCACTCCATATTGTTCGCCCAGTCCGAAAAACCAGATAATCGCTCTGTCCCAAATTTCTTGCACTTCTCTTGAAACGTCGAGACAGCGGAAAAGAATGCGCGATCCATTTGATTTGAGATTCGAAACAATGGATCTCCCTTGAAAGAACTTTTTGCAGTCGACCTGATCGATCTTTTCCTTCGTTCAACCCCCTAATAACCATTCTGCGTGATTTGGGTTGGCGTTATCCTGCGGGAGAGCAAGACTGCTCTCATGATCTCGTTCAAATCTATAGTTGGTCTCCTTCTTTTTCTTGGGCTTCTAGTCGGATGCTCCGAGCCGTCGAAGGAAATAGTGCTCTTCGATGGCAAGTCGTTTGACGGATGGGAAGGTCCGCTTGAGTCCTTTCGCATCGAAAATGGGGCCATCGTTGCCGGCACACTGGCGGCTCCGATCCCTAAGAACCAGTTTTTGAGCACCAAAGAAGCGTTCGGAGATTTTGAATTGCGATTGAAATTCAAGATGATCGGGGAAAAGGTAAACGCGGGAGTCCAGTTTCGCACCAAGCGAATCCCGGACCACCATGAGGTGATCGGCTACCAAGCCGACATGGGAGGAAAGTACTGGGGAGCGCTTTACGATGAGCAACGCCGGAAGGTGGTGCTGGCTGGCCCCGAGCTTGAAAAGGTTATGGAAGTAGTGAATCACCAGGACTGGAATGAGTACGTGGTGCGGGCTGAGGGAGACCACATTCAACTCTGGCTGAATGGAATGAAAACGGTGGACTATGTCGAAGAAGACAAGGCGGTGGAGCGGTCAGGGATTATTGCCCTGCAAGTGCACAGCGGTGGTCCCATGGAAGCCTGGTACAAGGATATTCGACTCACGCGACTGGATTGAGAGAGACTAGACCTGTAGGGACGTCGCTTGCGGCGACCGCGCATTGGAGAGTTGCAGTTTCTTCTACGGTCGCTGCAAACGACGCCCCTACAGGTCTAAATGCTCTGTATCAAATAAATCGATCTCGTATCACGCTTACTCTATTCGCTACCTCGGTGTTTCCGTTTTTCTCCGCTCCATGGATGACGATGTTACCCTTTTCGAGGAGAGTCTCTCTCGCCAATTCCTTGTATTCAGTTTTTGAATTGGAGTTATTTAGAAACTTTTCCAACGCTTGAATTCGGTAAAGGTCCAGCCCGCGTTGATTTGAGAGTTGGTCTTCATGACCACCGTGTTTTTCGATGAGAGGCTCGTCTACGAGAAGAATGGGATGGCGGGAAGCGATTCTCAACCATAAGTCATAGTCTTCGCAGGCAGGCAAAGTTTCATCAAAGAGCCCAACTGAGATCAGCAATTCACGACTTACAATGGCAGTCGAGGGAGAGATTGCGCAAACGGGGAGGCAGTGTGGGAATATCCATCCACCTCTCTTGTGGTAGTTCAGGGGTAGTCGCTTTTCTCGGCCATTGTAGATCCATATTTCTTGTGTGTGGCAGATTTCGTGACCGGGATTGTGGCAAAGGGCTTCGAGTTGCTTTTCGCATTTCGAATCGAGCCAGACGTCGTCCGAGTCGAGAAAGGCAATCCAATTGGAATTTGCGTATCCAATGCCGGTATTGCGGGCCGCGCTCACTCCTTGGTTCTCTTGAGAAATCACTTGGATTCCAGGGAATTGGTCCTTTAGGCCCAAGGTAGATCCGTCGGTCGAACCGTCGTCAACGACGATGATTTCATCCGGTAATCGAGTCTGAGAATAAACGGAATCGAGACAGCGACGAATCGATCGGCCCCGGTTGTATGTGGGGATGACAACTGCTAGTCGATCAGGGTTGCTGGAGGGCATTGTGATTTCATTCCCGTAGGGCTAGCGCTTGCGCTATGCCGTGTTGGCAAATAAGCTTCCTGAATCAGGAACCCGGCGTAGCGCGAGCGCTAGCCCTACGAGGGAAAGAACTATTCCTCTTCCTTCTTTTTCTTTAGAAATCCTCCCAGCAGTTTCTTGGCGGTGTCTTCGAGCTTGTCTCCGTCTCCGGTATCCGATGTATCGATACCTAATTTTTCAGCGGCTTTGTTGAGGAGTTCTTTTTTTCCAGCGTCGGCCAGGGCGTTGGTCATCGCCTTCGAATCGATCTTGACGCTTGGATTGTCGATCGGGCCGCGAAGGAATAGGGGAATCGACAAGTTGTCGGCAGAAACCTGCGACCCGCCGATAGAGAGGGTGGATCCCTTGAATGTCGGAGAGATCTTCAAATCCGAATCGATCGAACTGAGTTTTCCGGTAATGGCGAGATTCATGGATCCGCCTCTAATCGGGGCTTGTCCGCCGCTTTTCAGTTTAGAGGCGAATTCGTCGACTGAAAGGCCCTTCAGTTCTACTTCGACGAGGTTGTCTGCCCGACCGGCGGCCGCTCCCAAGGCGAGGGTAGCGTTGAGGGAGTCGTCAGAGGAGGTGATCCTTATTTTTGGATCTGAGTTTACGAGACTTGGGTGAGACGAGAGATTGTCTGCTTCAATGTTTAAGGTGGCGTTGTCGAAATACTGTGTCTTCACCTGAGTGGCCACAAGATTTCGAATGAATACCGTCGGACTGCCTTCGATGAGGTCTTTGTTGGCAACGTTAGCGTAGCCGAGTGAAGCGATACGGCTGGCGAGCGATTCCTTAAGACTGGTAGTCTCTCCCTCACCACCCAATGCTTCCAGCCACTTTTTCACCTGGGCAAGGCGTTCTTTCCATTCAGGAGCGTCTTCAAGTACCCTGCCTAAATCCTTGTAGTCAGGAAGTTGAATAGGCGATTCCTTTTTAGTGTCAGTCCGCTTGCCGACATGGCTTCCTTTGGTGGGCCGTGAGAGGCCGGAACTGGCGTTCTCGAATACCAAGCTGTCGACAGAGAATCGCTTCTTGAGAATATCTGCCGAGCTGATGTCGGCAACAATGCGGTCGCTGGCAAAGAGATTAGTATCCAGGTTTTCAGGATCCGCCAGCGCCAGTCCATCGATCTCGATTCTCCCTTCATCGATATCCAGATGGGCGTTTTTCAGATCTACTGTGGCGCCGTTGGCGGTTTCAAGGCCTCCTTTGATAGCGGCTGTGATGAAAGGATCGCTGAGGCTTTTGAGACCAAAATACCCAAGCGCTACGATAACGACCGCTGCAATTACACCAGGGATTCGGATCGGGTTGCCCCATTTTTTGGAAAGCAATTCTTCATAGCTCTTTTTCCCTTTTCCGGACCCAAGAAAGACAAACTTGAGCACCTTAACCCATCCTTTGGAGGACCATTGGTTCATCCGCGCGGAATTCTGCTCCATGCTCATCATCTTCCGACGGTACGAGCCCAGGAGTTTTGTCAGGGAGATTCCGATGGCCGTGCCAATGATGAGAGCCAGCAGTTGCCCCCCTGGGACGACGTAATACTCCAGTCCAAAGTAGGCTGTAATCGGGGCGTTCACGAGTGTTTTGAAAATCCCCTCAGTGGGGCCTTCCAAGAGGAACCGGCCGAGTGAAAAAGCTACGGGCAACGTGATCCACAAGAAGAGCTTGCCAAGCAAGGCGACTATGCCGGCGAGAAACAGATTGGCATTCAGGATGATCAGACAGAGCACCCAGAATAGGATCAAACCAGGCGCTTGAGCAAATCCGGGGGTGAAGCCGATGAGCATGCCTAGTATTGAGGCTGAGACGACTTGAAAGGGGGTGGTTTTTCCGCGGATGAGTTTTCCGATTTTACGTGTGATGAGCATGGTTTATTATCGGGTTGTGAGTTGTAGATCTGAAGAAGGACGGTCGATTCAGCTTGGCCATACTGAGCGAAATAGTAGTAAGTGACAAGCTTGGTCTGTTAGGTCTCATTGCCTAGTTTCAATCTGTATTCCTAGAGTTTTATACGTTATTCAATTGGGAAGTATAGGCAATGGCTTTGATTTTGCCTGTTTGAGATCGGTGGAACTGAATGGTCCGAAGATTACTTCCTATCCGTCGAATTTGAATTTCACTTCTCCGTTGATTACGGCAAGTCGAGCGGAAAACGGTTTGCCGGTTTTTGAGAAAAATCCTTCGAGAGATTCCGTTTCCCCGTTTTCTAGAAGGCTTTGGGCGATTTCTTTTGAGATCTCCTTTTTCGCGATCGTCTTCCAAATGACGAATTTACAGCCTTCGCGCCAATGGGAGCACCCGTAGTTCTTGGGGCCTTCGATGATATCTCCTCCACATGACGGGCACGTTCCAATCGAGTCTTTGCTGGTTGGCTTTGAAGCGGTTTCAGCTACCTCGTATCCAAGTTTACCTTTTTTGCCTAAAGATAGCGTAGCCAGAATGCGTTTGTCTCCATCTTGAATCCCGTGGGCGGTCAGGCTGCGATGATTCAGGAGCAGTTCGCGCATCAATACAGGAGTGATCTGCATTCCTAAGGAGCTCTCTTTGATGGCAAACTGGCAACCGGTTCGCCATTGAGAACACCCGTATCCGGTTTTTCCTCGAATTACGGGTGACGCACAGCGAGGACAGGGGCCCAGGTTTTTGAGGTCGATGGTTTTCTCGGAGGTGGCTGCCAGGATCTCGCGAGTGTAGGTTTCCACTTCAGCTAAGAATTTGATGGGATCGTACTCGCCGCGCTCCATTTGCTTGAGACGGAATTCCCAGTCACCAGTCAATTCGGGAGACTTTAGACGCTCGTCTTGCACGAGGGCGATCAACTGCCGCCCGTTGGGTGTGCTGAGCAGATTCTTGCGTTTGCGTTCGATATAGCCTCGATTGATAAGGACCTCGATGATGGAAGCCCGGGTTGCCGGAGTGCCGACGCCCTTGTCCTTTAGCGCCTCTTTTAGCTCTTCATCGTTTACAATTTTCCCGGCGGTCTCCATGAGCTGTAGCAAACTGGCTTCAGTGAATCGCTTCGGGGGGGATGTCTT
>JAUHWE010000388.1 GCA_030424825.1 Verrucomicrobiia bacterium | reverse complement strand
CCGAACGCGATTTTATCGGCTTGCCGTCCTCTCCATTGATTTTCCCAAACATGACGTGGTTGAAGATCGGCCGATTCCGTCCCGTCCGCTCAAACCATTTTTCGGTTGTGAGATCAAGCTGCTCGAAATGGTCTTTTTGCCGATCGTCCGTCACAATGATGATGCGGGTCGCCTTAAAGTGTTCATAGCGGTAGAGCATCGTCGCGAGATCGGTAGTGGCGTAGTTGCTCGCCCCGTCAGACTTGCGGACAATGAAAGGCTGCTTGGCAAAGCGCTTGTGCTCGGGATGGAAGACGACGAGGGCACCCTTGCTCTCTTCAGCGAGTTTTGCGTTTTCAAGCTCGTCGTAGACTTGCTGCACTTTGTCGCGGTAAAAGCTTTCTCCAAGATAGCAGTCGAACGTGACGTCGAGCTGATCATAAATTTCCTTAAGACCCGCGATGCTCAATTCGTTGACTTTTTCCCACAGAGCAATGGCCTTCGGCTCTTCGGATTGGAGCCTAACAAGCTCTTCGCGGCATTCCTCAAGGATCGCCTCGTCTTCACTCGCGAGTTCGCTACCCAGCTTGTAGAGTCGCTCGAGTTCGCCGAGCGGGTCCTCCGCGAGCACTTCCTCGTTTAGAAATCGTTTATAGGCGTAAAACAGTTTCCCGTACGGTGTCCCCCAGTCGCCAATATGGTTGTCGCGAGTAACGTCGGCCCCGCAGAATTCAAGCAAGCGGCAGATCGCTTCACCGATTACGATAGACCGGATGTGGCCGACGTGCATTTGCTTTGCGGTGTTCGGAGAGCCGTAGTCAACGACGACCCGTTCGCCCGAGTAGAACTGAGAAGCAGACTGTCTGAAATCGGATTCAGACGCAAACGTAGTAAGCCAGTCCGTGAAAAACGTGGGCTTGAATTTGAAGTTGATGAATCCTGGCCCGGCGATGCTCAATTCGGCTTTCGATGTAAGGGAAGGGTCTTTCTCGAATGCGGTAACTAGTTTTTGGGCGATTTCACGAGGATTCGTTTTCAACCGCTTTGCATAGGGAAGCGCGCCGTTGACTTGAAAGTCGCCAAAGCGGGGATCGGCAGGGCGGACGTCCGCAGCGAATAGGGTTGTATCCAAACCAGCGTCACGGGCAGCAGCTTGGGCGCTGGATTCCAGTTTTTTAGCGACATCGAACCATTCCTGCATAAGAAGGCGGTATAAAAGGGTGATGCATTACGCGAGCAAGCACGGAATCGCTTCGCAAATCGGAAAGCAGGTCCATCGAGGGATCATTAATGTAGGACCCTCAAATCTCTTAGAGCCTGTTTTCTCCTAATAATTAAGCGTTTACCCTTGAAAATGGCGTAAAATCGGGGTCTTGACACGTGTGGCATAATAGCGCCTTCAAAATTGGCAGGGGCTCAGGCGAAACGCACTTCTGTGAAACGTTTTATCCTCAAATTTGTCAGTTTTGAAACTGTGTTGCGCGACTTGGGATGCCTGAGCAATTCTCCTGCAAACTGTTGTCGTACAATATTTTGATGTGTTAACGACTATTTTACACGACAGATAATGGTTAGAAAAACCTTAAGCACCCGCAGATTCATTAAGCCGAGCTACGCTTATCTCATCGAGAAAAAGAGAGATGGGCAAGAGTACACCAAAGATGAGATCAGGTACATTATAGACTCCATTCTGGACGGAGATATGCCTGACTATCAGATGGCCGCTATGGCGATGGCTATTTTTTTCCAAGGAATGTCGGCCCAGGAAACGGCTGTATTGACCGAAGAGATGATGCTTTCTGGAGAAGTGATCGATCTTTCGCACATAGCGAAACCGAAGATCGACAAGTACTCAACCGGTGGAGTCGGTGACAAGACCTCGCTCGTTCTGGTACCACTAGCGGTCGCTAGCGGGATTGTGATTCCGATGATGGGGAGTGTTGACCAGGATTTTGCGGTAAGCGCACTGGATAAGTTGAGCGCCGTTCCGGGATTCAATCCGGAGATGGAAATCGGACCATTCATCAAGCAGCTCGAGCGAATCGGTGGAGCAATGGTTCGGCAAAGTAAGGAGCTGGCGCCAGCCGATGCCAAACTTTACGAGCTTCGGAAGAAAACGGCTACAATTCCTAGCCTGCCTTTGATCACGGGGAGTGTCCTTTCCAAGAAACTGGCCGAAGGCGCTGAAGGCTTAGTAATCGATGTGAAGTGGGGTAATGGATCCTTTATTCGCGATCTGGAACAGGCGAAACAGCTGGCCCGCTCCATGACTCGCGTGGGACGTTCCATGAAGCGCCGTTGCGTGGCGCTAGTTACGGACATGAATCAGCCACTGGGTGATACGGTGGGGACTGCCCTGGAATTAAAGGAAGCCATTCAGCTTCTGAAAGGGGAGGGGCCGGAGGATTTACAGGAGCTAGTCTTGAAGCTGGGTATGGAAATCGTTCGACTCGCAGGGGTTGCTGGCTCGACGCTTTCCGCCAAGCAGACCGTACAGCGGCACATCGAGGACGGTACGGCTCTCGAGAAGCTTAAGGAGATTGTGGCCGCTCAAGGGGGCGATACCAGTTACATAGACGATCCGGACAAATTCCCGACGGCTCAGCACATCCGTAAGTTGCCCGCTCCGAAGCGTGGATACGTTCACACGATCAATGCTTCGCAAATCGCAAAGGGAGTCCATCTCCTAGGTGCAGGAGCTGACGAAAAGGGTAAGATCGACTTCGCAGTAGGTGTTTCAGAAATCAAAAAAGTGGGAACGCAAGTCAAGCAAGGCGAACCTCTGATGATGATTCACTACAACAATGAGGCCAAGCTAGAACAGGCCCTTGAGTACTTCAAAGCGGCTTACCGGTTGGCTCCAAAGCGTCCGACACCTCCACCGCTCATCGTTGAGCGGGTTGCGTAGGATAGGCCCTATGAAGGATTTAATAACAAAAAAGCGTCTCCAATCCATGGAGACGCTTTTTTTTGATTATGAAAAATTAGAACCACTCTAGCTTCTTCCTGAGTAGCTTTTGTCGGCGGTGTTCACCTTTATGACTTCCCCTTCTTTGATGAAGAGAGGAACCTGCACCGTTAGGTTGGTCTCAAGCAAAGCGGGTTTTTGCACATTGCTGGCGGTGTCACCTCGTATGCCTTCCGGTGATTCGATGACCTTTAGCTCTACGGTTGATGGCAGCACGAGCTGTACAGGGTTTCCGTCAACAAACAGAATCTCGTATTCCGTGTTGGGGACGAGGAAGTTAACCGCGTCTTCGAGAATGTCCGGATCCAGTTCAATCGTATCATACGTTTCTAGATCCATGAAAGAGTAGACCCCGCGGTCTTCGTAGCTGAACTCAAGGTTTTTACGTTCCGTCATCAGCACTTCCACTTTCTCTGTCGACTGAAACCGTACATCGGCCGAGCGTCCAGTGGAAAGGTTGCGCATTTTAGTTTGCACGACTGGCTGTCCTTTGCCGGGCGTGCGGTGATGGGATTCCATTATAAGACAAGGGTTCCCGTTGTAGTTGATGACGTTGCCTTTTCTAAGGTCTAATGCGATTGGCATAGTGATATGATTTTTAAAAGAAAGTTCGGAGTAGACAGATATGTAGGTTCTGTCAATAAGAGGGTTTTAGGCGGGCTGATTACGGGAAATCTCCGTGCTTGTCATTTTCGGTGAATGGCGCCACTAAGCCTTCCCCATGAAGCAACGCTCCCTCCTAAGAGAGGTTACGATCAACGGTCCTGCTCTGCATACGGGTGACAATTCCCGGCTGACCTTGAAACCGGCCCCTGCAAATCATGGCATTTTGATCCGCAGGGTAGACTTGCATGAAAAGCCGGAATTCAGGCCACACATTTCCCAGGTTGGTGACTTAGTCCGCAATACTACGCTGAATGCGGGCCATGCGAAAGTGCATACGGTCGAACATGTGATGGCGGCGCTTCACGGAATGGGGATCGATAACGTGGAAATCGAAATGGATGCGAGTGAGCCTCCCATTATGGATGGTTCGGCCCGCGCCTACGTCAACATGATCCTGGAAGGCGAACCGGTGGAGCAGGAGGCCGACCGAAAATGTTTTGTTCTAGACAAGCCGATATCCGTTTCGCAGGGAAGCTCCTCGCTGATCGCGCTCCCTTATGATGGGTTCAAGATTACCTGCACTTCCTCTGACGATCGTGGTATCCATACGCAGCATCTTTCGATCGATATTGATCCTGAGGTATTTTCAACCCAGATTGCGGCGGCCCGAACCTTTACGGTTTTTGAAGACATAGAAGAGCTTATCAAGCTCGGGAAAATCAAAGGGGGTAGCCTCGAAAATGCGATCGTATTGAAAGGGGACAAAATTCTTTCGAAAGAGCCCTTGCGTTTCGAAGACGAACTCGTGCGTCACAAGATTCTGGATGTTATCGGTGACATATTCCTATTGGGCAAACCGCTCAAGGCGCACATCATTGCGGTAAGGCCGGGACACGCTCTAAATTCAGAGCTCACCAAAAAGCTCTACGAGCGAATGGAAGAGCTCGAGAAAGGGCACGTGAAGAAGGTTTCGGAGAAGAAGACTCTGGTGATCGAAACGGAAACCGAGCTCGATATCCGGCGAGTGCTTGAAACTTTGCCGCACCGCTACCCGATGCTGATGGTTGACCGGGTCATTGAGTTTCGTGGCGACGATGAACTGACGGCGATCAAGAATTGCACCATTAACGAGGAGTATTTCCAGGGGCACTACCCAGGGCAGCCTATAATGCCCGGTGTGCTGCAAATCGAAGCGATGGCTCAAGCAGCGGGAATCCTGATGCTGCGGGTGACCAAGAACGAGGGAATGACCGCGGTGTTCATGAGTATTGATAAAGTTAAGTTCCGTAATAAGGTGATCCCTGGTGACCAATTGAAAATCGATGTGAAGCTTACTAAAATCATGCGAGGGAAGATTGGCACTGCGGTGGCTACGTGCACAGTGGGTGACAAAGTGGCGTCTTCTGGCGAGCTGAAGTTTATGCTCGTCGATAAGGAAGCAGAGATCTGATTAATTTGGATACAGTAATTAAGGCGTTATGACTGGTGAAATTCATCCTACCGCTATTGTAGATCCTCTGGCCGAACTCTCGGAAGGCGTTTCAGTCGGAGCCTACTCCGTTATTGGCCCCGGTGTCAGAATCGGCCGGAATACCAAAATATGGCATCAGGCGAATGTGTGGGGAAACACCACGATTGGAGAGAATTGCGAAATATTC
>JAUHWE010000387.1 GCA_030424825.1 Verrucomicrobiia bacterium | reverse complement strand
CCTCCGAAGCTCAGTGGGAGTACGCCTGCCGTGCGGGAACGACCGGCGATTATGCGGGAGAACCGCCGAGAATGCCGTCGAGTATGGCCTGGTCTAATCGGAACAGCAGAGGAACCACCCATCCTGTAGCCCAGCTGAAGCCGAACAATTGGGGATTTTACGATATGTCAGGTAACGTCCTCGAGTGGTGTTACGATTGGTATGGCGAATATCCAGGTGGTTCCGTGACGGAGCCCAAGGGACCGAGACGAGGACGCTACCGAATCGCACGTGGCGGTAGTTGGAGAATGGATCAAGAGATCGGGCGTTCAGCCGCACGAGCGGGTGGTTCACAAGGTCGTCGAGATTATACGATGGGTTTCCGCCTCGCTTTGTGTAACGTTGAAGATTAAGCATTTTGCGTTGCGTCTGGATGGGTTGACTCTGGGTTCAAAGGAACCCTAAGAGGCTGTCGGGAAGGTCTGTATAGGCATCGTAGCCTTGGCGTAGTCGGGCTGACCGTCCAATAGGGATGAATAATGTCACCACCTTCTTCGCATAAGGCTTTGGCGGGACGTAGACATTCACCGACTTGTCGGGGTCTTAGGTCTACTTTCAAACTATTCTCGTAGGGTTGGGCAACGACTTCCGGACGTGCCGCATTTTTATGATCCCCTTGTACGGCACGCCCGGAGGTCGTTGCCCTACCATTCAACATCTAACAAAAAAGAGTTAGAGAGTGTTCAATAAATGAATTTTTCGCGTGAATGGAACTGTAGGGCGAGGTCGTCGGAGACCCCGACCTGTCGGTGGCTGACCTGCCAATTGGTACACTTCGTGCCTATTTTACATACGTCCAAATTGTATTCAATTACCCATACTCAGGTTCGCTCATGAGCATTGCGATTTCTGCTCCCAGCGCCATGTCATCGACATGGCCAAATGTGTTGTTGCGCAGATAGCCTTTCTTGTCTACCAGTAGCGTGGTTGGCGTCCCTCGCATATTGTAGATGCCCATGGTTGTGGGAATGGGATTTCCATCTTCTGAAGGCTTGTCGATGCCCACCGGAAATTCGATTCGATATTCGTGGATAAAGGCTTTCAGGCTTTCAATGCCCATTGCTTGATGATGTTCGAATACCGTGTGGAGACCTAGGACCTTTACCCCTTTACCCGAAAAAAGGTCGTAGGCCTTTTTTGACTGAGGCACAAGATACTGTACGCAGCCAGGGCACAGCATTTGAAAGGCGAATAGGCAAACGACCTTGCCGCGCAGGCATTTCAAGCTAATCGGAGCGTCTGAGTTGAGCCACGTTTCGGTTATCAGTTCAGGAGCGAGTTTCATGGTGAAGGACTGCAAGGGATTTGAGTCTCGGTTAGTAAATTCGGGTTCGACCGCCCAAAAAGACCGGCCGAACCACCGTTAATACTACTTCTCAATATTGTAGGGAAGGGACAAGTCTTCTGAAGCGACGTCGTAGACTTTATAGACGCCGAGCATGGGACGATTTTCCTGAGACGTATTGACCTTCATGAAGCAGGTTACCGCATCAAACTTGAAATCGGTTTGCCGATTGATGCCAATGGCAGGAACCACAACACGAATAGTCGAGCCGCGAGTGATGACTGAATAACCAGGAGAGTCCATAAACATGGGCATCCCCGGTGCGGTGGGAGGGAGCGTGATCGTCGGGTCTGCTTTCTCAAATTGCTTCACGGAAAGTCCGCCTTCGACACGCTTGTCTTCATTCAAAACGACCCAATGGGGATGCCATACGAGGCCGTCGTTGTCATACCGCCCATCGAGATTTTCATCCCATAAGGGAGTGTCATCGAAATCTGGATGCGATGTTAGGGCCAGCGCAACGATCCCCTCCGTTGCGCTGAATCCGACATCCGTGGATTTGAGAGTAGTGGGGAAGACGTATCCGAGAACGGGAGCGCCATCGAGTTGACCCACTTTGGCCGGTTGGGTTCCGCCCGCCTTTCCCTTCACTTCAATCTCGAGAATGACGCTGTCTAATTCGTCCGCGTAATATGCGGACGTTTGGGAGATTTCGAGATTGGGCCCCTCGAAGGAGGCGCACTTTTCACAAGCGCGAGTCGTAGCGACAGAAAGGAAGGAAGAAGCTATAAGAATAGAATAGGAAGTTAATTTCATTTGTTGAATTGGGATCTAATGGTTCATGATGAATTAAAGGATTAGGCCGCTCTAGAGGGGCCGAGGGAAACGGTCGCACTTTCGTGAAATCCTAAACGACGAGCTTTTTAACGTCCTCCATACTTGCTCCGTAGTTGATGTGGAAGGTGTTACCGTCCAGTACCAAAGCAGGAACGGATTTGACACCTGCCTCCTCAGCCTCAGCGATACGCTCACTGGCTTCGCCGAAGTGTACGATCTCTAGGTTGTACTTATTGGAATCGATCGCTTCCGCGACCATTTGCTCTGCGGCTACGCATACGGCGCAACCGGCGTGATAGAATACTGCTTTTGTCATAATGCTCTTTGCTTTCAGGTTATAAAAGTTTCGAATCGAAACTATTAAAGGTGGTTTCATGTAAAACGGCGCTTGTCAATAAAGTATCGATGCGATACTAAAGGTTTTTATGAAAGAAAGCATCGCTCCCGTCCTAGAACGCCTTTCCAGTCTGCGCCGGGCGGCGCTTAGGAGAGTCGCCGCTAATCTGGAGATCCAACTGATTCACGCTGAAATCCTTGAGTACCTAGCCCTCTGTAATCACTACTCCAATACTCCACAAGCGGTGGTAGAATACTTGAGCCAAACGAAAGGGTCGATCTCCCAGAGTCTTAAGCTGATGGAGGGGAAGGGGCTAATTTTTCGCAAAGTGAGCAAGGAAGACAAACGTTCTCTTAGACTGTCACTTACTGCAAAAGGCCGACGCCGGTGGGAGCAAATCAGCGAAGCGCTCCCCAGAATGGAAGTCGCCGATATTTCTGTAAGCAATTGTTTAGAGAGGCTTTTGCAAAGTCTGCAAACTCAGCAAGGCAACAAAGGGTTCTCTATTTGCCATACCTGCCGCTACAATGAGAGTCTTGACGATTCCCACTTCCGCTGTGGCCTCACCGGCGAGGACCTCAGTTTAAGCGACACACAAAAAATCTGTCGGGAGCATGAATTCGCTGAATTGTAAGGGATGTATTGTAGACGTGAGGTTTTTAAGCGATGTCTGACTACTTGCGTCGCCGTATGTTTGGGGTTTATGAAGTAAGGGCGTAACGACGCTCCTGTATCAGAAATCCGAATAATCCGATTGATTTATTTCCCTTCGGGTAAATACTTCGAAGCTTGTCGCAGACCCCGACCTGCTTGCCATGAGCTTGTCGAATGCGTCGGTGGCTTGGTTGCTGACATTGGTAGCGGGCGATCTCCGAGCGCCCATTGGTGTATCTATCGGGTGGGCGCTCGGAGATCGTCCGCTACCTTAAGATACCTCGGGGCTTGCCCCGGAGATGCTTTATTGAACGTAGGGAATTAAGGAATTGCCAGCGATAGGCAATTCCTCAAGTAGAAAGCTATGGAAGTCCCGTATAGCTCAAGAAAGTGGGAGTTGTCGCAGCTTTTTATTTTCCTGTTTGCTGTCGTGTTTTATGCCGTGACTTTTACTGAGGCGCGAGCTGCGGATCGGGATGTGGCAATCGCGGCGAGTCGAGTGTCGCAAGTTATCGCTCATCGCGGCGCAAGCGCGGAACGTCCCGAATGCACACTTGCTTCCGTGAAGCGAGCGATTGAGGTGGGGGCCACGGCTGCCGAAGTGGATGTGCGGACCAGTAAAGACGGTCAGTTGTTTATATTGCACGACCGGACTCTTGATCGGACCACTAATGGGAAAGGTCCGGCCAGTTCTCTGACCTTAGAGGAGCTCCAGCGACTCGATGCCGGTTCGCATTTCGATGAAAAATATCGTGGAGAACGTATCCCTTCATTGATTGAGGTGGCCGAGCTTTGCCGGGGTAAGATCAACCTTTTCCTCGATCTGAAAGAACAGGGTGAAAACTATGACCGGCAGGTTGCCGCCGTTATTCGCGAGCACGGAGATCCGGCGAGAACTTTGGTGGGGGCACACAGTGTCGAACAGGCGAGTCGTTTCCGGAAATTGCTTCCGGAGGCAAAGCAGTTGGCGATTATGCCGACCGTTGAGGAGATCGAGGCATTTGCCGAAACCGGTGTTGAATTTATTCTTATTTGGTCCAAGTGGCTAACTGAAGGAGATGAACCGGTGCAAAGAGTACGTGCCACGGGTGCGAAATTGCATCTTAATCAGGCGACCGGCGAATTGAAGAACACCCTAGACCGACTCGTCTACAAGCCGGATTCCATCGGTACGGACGATCCGAAAAGACTCCGTGAAACATTGAATAAGATTGCTGGAGACTCCTAAGGCATGGGCAGCTAAACGAGGTAACTCCATTTCTTTCTGGATGTCGTAACTCATGCGATTGATGTTTTCTCTGCTTGAAAGCCGAGATTTGACTCCCAATCGAATCAGGGCTTTTGTTCAATCCTGTGGATACTGGAATACCTCAAAATGCACTTCTCCCTTCAACTTCTTGGAAACACGACATTATGAAATACGCGAATCGATTTGCTTGGGGACTGTTGAGTCTCACTATGGGCTTTTCGGCATTGGCCACATCCCCACGCGAGGAAGCTCTTGTCTATAAAACGACCGCCGAGGGACAGGAGCTTCATTTGTTGGTGAGCTATCCAGTCGATTGGAAAGACACCGATAGCCGACCAGCGGCAGTCCTTTTTCATGGGGGTGGCTGGATCAGTGGGAGCTACACTGGGTTTGGCAAGCATACGGATTACCTTGTTTCGCGGGGATTGATGGTTTTCCGCGTCCAATATCGATTACTGAAGAAAAAAGAACCCCCGATTCCTGCCCAATGCACGAAGGATGCGCGGAGCGCCATGCGCTACGTTCGGGCACACGCTTCGCGCTTCGGTGTCGACCCATACCAAATAATAACCATAGGTGGATCTGCCGGCGGGCAGCTTGCGGCGGCCACGGCGATAGAGAATGGTCTGGACGATGACCAGGACGATTTGTCAATTTCTCCACAACCTCAAGCCATGGTGTTGTTTAATCCCGTTCTGGATTTGGTAGGCGAGGCTGAGAGTCGCGGAGTCAGCCTTGGTGAAAAGCAAAGGAGGGTCTTAGAGCTGATTTCGCCGTACAATCACCTCAGTCATGCAACACCTCCTTCCGTCATATTCTT
>JAUHWE010000386.1 GCA_030424825.1 Verrucomicrobiia bacterium | reverse complement strand
AGCCCCGAGGTATTTTAAGGTAGCGGGCGATCTCCGAGCGCCCACCCAATAGATACAGCAATGGGCGCTCGGAGATCACCCGCTACCCTCAGAAAGTGTCCAAAAGGTCGGATCGTACGGTTTCCTGATGCAGGGTCGTCGAAGACCCCGGCAAGTCGTTGGCTGACCCACCGGTTGTATAAATCGTCGCCTCATCGAGGCGACCTACAACAAATAGCATGAATGTCGCCTCATACAACGGCTTGCCGGGGTCATTGACGACCCGTCCTACATCTTCGACTAATTAGAGAAAGCGATTTAGGGGACACTCACTTAGAATGACAAGTTATCCAAAAAAAACGCGCCTCCAAAAAGGAGGCGCGTCAAAAACCTGTATTCTAAATCTGAATCTATACTACTAAAACCGGTAAGTCGAACGAAGTTCCCACGTACGTTCCGCAGGGATACGGTACACGGGAATCGTCAAGTCCGGATTGGCCACTACCGGGATGAGGTCGTCCTCGTCAAACAGGTTGCGGATGTTCAATTGGAGATTCCACTGACCGTCGCGACCAGCGATTTTCAGAGGGCGTCCCCACCCAATCCAACCATCGGCAATCATTTCATCGGGACCGTAAATCGGATTTGCCAAGTCAGGAATATATCCCAGTTCCGGATCATTGATCACCGGGCGCCCGATACCGATTTCATCTTGCCAGCGAACCGCACCACCGACGTTCCAGCCTTTCATTTTGGAGTCCTCGGAAAACGTGTAGTTCGTACCCACATTCCAACGCCATTTACGAATTTCATTGGTCTTAATGCCGCCATCCGCAGCGATCGCGGTTTTGGCATTGATAAGCCCAACTCGATTCGTCCAGCTAGTAATTGATTCGATCTGGCCGTCGCTGGTAGAGAATTTGCCATATCGGTCCAGAAGCGGGTCAACCGTTTCCTGAATGAATCGCGCCAACAAGGGAGCCGTATTGGTGGAGCTTACCTCCTGCTTGGCGATGTTGAAAAAGAGCCTCCAGTTATCGGTGATATTGGCAACCCCTTCAATCTCCATCCCTTCCGACTTCAAGTCAGACGGAAAGGTCAACCCAGTCGGGTTAGTCCTGTCCACACCCAATTGGTCCGCCGTTTGCCGTATGTCTAGCGTGTCAAAGACCCACTGAGCATTGTCAAAGGCAGAGGGATAGTTCGCCATGTCATCGATGTCGCTGAACCCTCCCAAATTCTGAGCGATATTGTCCGCCCGTGTCTGATCCGCGTAGTTCACTAGAATTCTCGTTAGTAGAGCGTTGAAGCTTCCCGTTAGACCTGAGTCATCCTGAAGCTGCAAAGTCTCGTACCAGTTGAAACGAACGCTGAATCGGTTCTGTGGAGTCGACAAAGTGAACCCCTTCTCTGTCGTGTTACCACTGACCGGACCTAGCTTCTCGCCCATTAGATTGGTGCGTTCTGTACCGATCTGGGCATTCTCTGAATCAGCCCAATGCAAGCTTAGGCCCAATCCACCCACATTGTCCATCCAAGCCTCTGGGACATGAGCGACCAAACCCACATTTGACGCGTCCGTCTTGGAGTTAAAAGTAGGCGAGCTTGGCAGGTAGAAGACGTCGGGGCTGATATTCCTTACATTAGCGTTCCCAGTGCCATTATTGGAGCTCACCCTCGGAGCATCCGAGTTCGCCCACACATCCACTTCATCTTCTCGGTATCCATAAGTCGCTATCAGATGATCGTTAAGGAACCGGCTATTCAAAATAAACGCCGTGCTTTGGATACTGTTCTTGTTCAGCGAAGCCCCCAATGGAAGGTTTTCCCGTACGCTAAATGATCCCGAAGGGACATGGAGTCGTGTATCAGGATCAAAATACGTCGTATTATATTGATCTTGGAACTCCAGCTTGGTCCGAAGATTCGAGGCATTGGCCCCCGCTGAGCTAGACTGACCGGAAATGTCTCCGCTCACGTAAACCAGTGTCCCGACCCCCGTTGCGTTGTTCGGATTTGGGGGAGTGCCATTCAACTGGAAGTCTTCTCCCCAAGCATAAGTAAGTGCATTGATGTTAATCGTGTTCTTACTCGAGTCTTCGAAAAGACCGGTGAGAGCGTGATCACCAAGAAGTTGACCCACTAGTCCATCTACTTTCTCGGTCGCGTTAAACTTAGCGAATCCAGTCACACGATGGCTGTCACGCACTTGGTCTAGCGTAATCGTTCTGCCACCACTGGCTCCCGCGGAAATGAACAGCCGACCGAAATTCGGATTCGGATCACCGTTAGGATACGTTACATTCGGATCAATGGCGATCGACTGGTAACGCGAGCCGTCCGCGAGCAATGACGAGAACTCGCTTTTGTAGTCTTCCTTGTTGAAGTGATAAGCGAGTCCCGCCTTCCCCTCGAAGAAAACCTGTTCAACGGAAAAGTTGAATACATTGAAATTCTCCCGCTCGTTCTTGTTGGGCCCATCGATGAGAAGATTGCGGTAGTCGAACAAAGTCGTGTCTGTAATATGCTCGTTTACATAGAAACTTCTCGTCAGCGATTTCAGATTGCCGTTCTGATCTGTCGGCTCACCCAGCATGTTGCCGTACAATTGCTCAATTCCACGAATGGTAACGAACGACTGGAAACTCACTCCTCCGGTCCCATCCGGATTTTTTGTGGATTCATCGATTCCCCAGCGGTTGTTTATGATCGGGATGAAGGCTTGCTGGCCACCGGGCAGAGCGTTGCCCGCAATTGGCTGATCTGGACTGTCATAGGCTGCTGTCCCTTCGAAAGTAAACCCGATCGGACCCCAGTAGAGGTTGTCGACGTTGTTCCCCTCATCATCGTAGAGAAATAGCTGGAATAAATTATGGGGGTCGTGGGTCGGCTTCGCGCTACCGGTTGGCGACACGTCAAACCAACGGCTGACCATGTCCTGCGGAGGCAAGGTCCGAGGCCGGTTGGCATCGATCTCGCCGATTTCGTAGGACGCCCGTATGTTCGTATTTTCAAAGGGACGGTATTCACTGACGATGAAGAAGCGCTCGTCCCCCTCGTGGGCAGGGTCCTGCGCGTATTTACGATCCTTGTAAAGCGAAGCCAGTCGGACGGATAGCTTGTCTTCGACCAAGACTCGCTCGAGATCCAGAGAGCCTCGAATCGAGCCGTAGCTGCCGACCTGCATCTGCACTTCCCCATGGTTTCCAAAAAGGGGCCGAATCGTATTGTTGTTGATGATACCCGCCGGACTTCCGAGTCCAAAGAGAATCGCGTTCGCCCCCCGGTTGATCACAACACGATCCGTATTGTAGGAGTCCATCGGGATGATGGTGGAAAAATAGTCGCGCGTCAGGTCTGCGGACGCGAGTCCCCGAATGCGGTTGCTTGTCGTGGGCCGTTTGAATTGCGAGTCTTGGACTGCACCCACCACTCTATTGGCGTTCGGATTGGCAAAGTTCCCCCCGATTCCTGGCACTTCCGTTCCAGTCGTATAGACGAGGAGCTCTTGTAGATCATTCGAATTCGTATCTTCTAAAAACTCTTTGGTGACAACGCTTACCGTGGTGGCCACATCTCTTAGCGGGGTATTCAAACGCGTGCCCGCCAAGGACGACCTAGCCGAATAGCCAGAACTGTCCTTAGCATCAACGGCGAAGGGTGAAAGCTCGTAGACTTCGTTTTCAGCGCCTTCATCCTGCGCTATAGCGAGTGGGGCCGCCGCGATGGCGAACAGCGCCCCAAGGGTGCGTGTTGTTTTCTTCTTTTCTAATTTCATTGTAGGGTTGGTTGTATTCTGAGGGGTTAAAGGACTGTCTGAGCGTTTCGATTCGTTACCTCCTTTCCGCGCTCGCAAAATTATTCCGTAGGCTTTGCCGCCACTAACCGGGACTGCCTTGAGGGGGGTCCCCTCCAGCATGAAATCCAGAGCGGCGCCTATCGTGTAGCTCCCATTTACCGAAACCGTTTCGATCCCTCCGACCAATTCGCTGGCAAAAACGATCTCCACATCTCCCTGCTTGGCGGCCACTTTCAAAGTATCCGTTGCCTGTCCGGCGGGCACATCGTAACGCCGCGCTTTTTCTGGAGCCCCAATCAAGGGAGCACAAAGCAAAAAGCCGCTCACGAATATCGAGAGCGCCCAGCATTTCCCAGTAGAAAGCCTCATATTCGAAGCATAAATGTAGTTTGACTGCGGGGAGCATCTTAGGGAAGGCACCAGTGGGTGCTATCTCCAAGACACTTTAAGGTTCTAATTTTATGAAAGCATAATTGAAAATTTTAGGGCATTTCAAAAAAAAAGCGTCTGCCCCTTCATTTAAACCAGAGATTACCGCTCCAACGTGCCGAATGCCCGATTGAGGACAATGGAAACTTCCTCCTTCTAATCCATTAAACAAGTTGAGCCGTTTCCCCGCCTACGAGAAACCCTACTCGACCTTCTTTGAACGGAGCAGAATCGTGGAATCGTCGAATCTTTCTGCTTCTATGTCCATCGTCAGCTCCAATACGCTGATGAAAACATCGATGTTGTCCGACTGAATCGACGCGCTCACGGCTAGGTTCTCGATCGAAGGGTCTTCAATTACCATTTGCCGATCATTGTGACGGTTGAACTCGTGCACAATTTCGGAGAGGGGCGCGGCCGTAAAGTCGAAGAGCCTCAACCAGGTCAGCTGCCTGTTGATTTCGTCCTTTGAAACCGACTCGACCGCCGGAACGAAGTCCTGATCGCGAACATCGATCACCGATCGCTGCCCGGCACTCAATTCCTTCACAGCGATTCCGAGCGCCTCCTCTTTCAATACCTTGTTTTTCTTCGGCTTGGGCCCCACTAGAACCCGTCCTTCCGTAACCGTCACTCCCACAGACTCGCTTTCGATCACCACATTGAACATCGTGCCAACTGCTTGAACGGCAACTCCCTTCGCACTCACAATAAATGGGCGTGCCGCATCCTTTGCGATATTAAAATGAGCTTCTCCTTGGACGAGATCGACACGCCGGCTATTCTTGCTAAACGAAACCATAGCTTGAGCGCCTTTGTTTAATTTAATAACCGTACCATCATCGAGGACATGCCGTTCGTGAGTGAGCGCAAACGGCCCTTTAGCCAGCTTGACGGCACCCGTGCCGCCATA
The DNA here is from genome assembly GCA_030424825.1 of Verrucomicrobiia bacterium. Taxonomy (GTDB): domain Bacteria; phylum Verrucomicrobiota; class Verrucomicrobiia; order Opitutales; family Opitutaceae; genus Pelagisphaera. Next base: position 117 of record JAUHWE010000386.1, on the reverse strand, counting down.
GAGATAAAAGATCCCCACAGCCACGAACGTTAGCAAAGCGGCGATTCCGCTCAATCTGCCGAGCTTCCAAAAGGATCGCCTATTCACGCCTACACTGGTATCCAGCAAGTCAGGATT
>JAUHWE010000385.1 GCA_030424825.1 Verrucomicrobiia bacterium | reverse complement strand
GCGACAACGGCAAGAGCTTTGGGAAAATCGAGCGCGTGGGAGTCATCGATGGCGTTGAATACGGCTACCTGTTCGATTCCGCCACGATCGGGAAGCGGGTGTACGCCCTCATTATGACTTTCGAATATCTCGCTGGAGGGAGGCGTACCGTCGACGCCCTCTACACGGACGACAACGGGACAAGCTGGCATTTTCTCAAAAACCTAAGTCAGGAATTTGGTGACATCCGGATCAACGAGAGCAGCCTGCTTCCCTACAAGAACGGCTTTCTCGTCGCCACCCGCGGCTATGACAACCAGCAGCGGCTCCACTTTGTGGACCGCAAGTTCAATCTGATTCGCGAAACGAACCTCACAGAAGATACACCGTCCATCGATTCCTACATCGGAAGGCCCCGACTGTTCACCTACGGTGGCAAATATTTTCTTACCGGTCGCAATTGGAGAGCCATTGATCGCTCAATCCCCATGGAGCTGGCCGTGATTCGCTTCAATCCCAAAAACCTAACGGTAGACAAGCTCTATACGATCGACAATGCCGAACAAGGAAAGGTAACCGACGGCTATTACCCCTGCCCCATTATTGTGGATACCGGGAAGCAGAAACGGCTAAACATATTCGACTACCGAGCCTTTCTAGGCAATCCGCCCGACATCATTCGGCTCCAATTTGATAGCGCCGCCTTTCTGAAATAGGCATGCCTAAGAGAGGTCTCACCCGATTAAACGGATCTAGAACGAGGGAATACAGCCTTCGCTCCTTTTCCATCACGACTCCCTTGACCTTCATCTTTAAAATGCCCTCCCAGAATTTCATGTGGCTGGCCCCAAGCTTCATCCTGCCGTATTTATTTTCGGCGGAACCGGCCATACCGATTCCACCCACTCCTTCGTATCGGATTGAAGAAACGATCGTTTCTTATCGGGGAACCGGAACCATGGACTACCTAGGCTTTCCTTCAATCATTCCCTCCGGCAACAATCAAATCATGCTTTCCTACAAGCGGGGAACGGACCACGGCTGGGATCCAGGAGCCGTGCTGGAAATTATTCGATTCGACCTTAAGACCGGGCGGGCGATTCAAGCCCCCATCCAACTAGGTATTCCTGATAGAATCATGGAAATGGGCGAATGGGTTCGCTTTCCCAACGGAACACTGGGCACCTACATCGATGCCCAGAGAACCGATGAGAAGAAGTCCGCCATCCGGATTGGCCTCAGAGGCGCCCTCAGCTACGACAACGGCAAAACCTTTGGGCCTCTCGAACGCATCGGGGTCATTGACGGTGTCGAGTATGGCTACTTGTTCCACTCTGCGATTGTGGGCCAACGTCTTTACGCGTTGATTATGACGTTCGAATACCTCGCCGGGGGAAGGCGATCCGTGGACGCGCTCTATACCGACGATAACGGAGGAACGTGGCATTTCATCCGCAATCTGAGTCAGGAATTCGGAGATATTCGCATCAATGAAAGTAGCCTCATTCCCTACGAAGACGGTTTCCTGGTGGCAACGCGCGGCTACGACAACAATCAGCGACTCCACCAACTCGACCGGGACTTCAAGCTGATCAAGGAAGCGAATATCACAGAACAAACCCCTTCCATCAGCTCCTATATCGGACGACCCCGACTATTTACTTACGACGGCGCTTACTTTCTCAGTGGCCGTAATTGGAGAGCCCCAAACCGAGCCCTTCCGATGGAACTGGCCCTCATTCGTTTCGACCCTAAATCTCTGAATGTTGAAAAGCACTTTGTCCTGGATAACGTAGAACAAGGCAAAGTGACCGACGGGTACTATACTTGTCCCATTCTTGTGAATACTCAAGATAGGAAGCTGCTAAATATTTTCACCTACAAAGGACTATTCGGAAATTCGCCCGATATTCTGCGTCTGCAATTCGACAGCGCCGCTTTTTTAGAATAAGCTATGAAACCGCTTACCGCAGCTACCCTCCATGGAACCTGGTCCACCCTCCTTCTCCCTTTAAACGAAAGCGACAATATTCTTTGGGACGGGATCACTCATCAGCTGCAAGCGCTCGCTGAGGCAAGGGTTGATGGAATCTACTTTAACGGAACCGCATGTGAGTTTTACGCTCAGAGCAACGACGAGTTCCTTCGCCTCACCCACACCACTGCTGAATTCTGCGAGGGGAAAGGCATTCCTTTTCAAATCGGAGCCGCCCACGCCCATGCCTCCGAATCGCTCAGGCGAATCGAGCAAACCCGGGCTCTCAATCCGGGAGCCTTTCAGGTAATCCTTCCCGAATGGGCTCCCCTTCAATGGGACGAAATCCTTCGATTTCTCCAGCAAATGATTGCCGCTGCCGCCCCAATCCCTCTGGTCATCTACAACCCGCCCAATGCTCAGAAAGTCCTCACTCCTTCAGAATGGAAACAGATCGCCGATTCGTTCGATGGCATAATTGGCATCAAAGTAGCCGGCGGGGATGCCGAGTGGCACGAACAAATGCGTCCGGCAGCTGAGAAACTATCCGTATTTGTTGCCGGAATACGTCTTGCTTCAGGGGTGATCACCGGCTGCGCAAAAGGGAGCTACTCCAACTTAGCCTGTCTTTCCCCAAGTGGGGCCAACCGATATGGACAGCTCATCCGGGAGCATCCTCAAAAAGCGCTCGAGCGAGAGGCAGAAATCCTGAATGTATTCGGAACCGCCCTCGCTCCCTACCGGGAAAAAGTTTCCAACACGGCTCTCGACAAGGCCCTCGCTGCCGCAGGGGGTTGGACCCAGCTTTCACCACAACCGCGCTGGCCCCTGGCTGGCATACCCGTTTCTGAAGTCGAAAAACTAGCAACACTCTTCAGAAAGGGCCTTCCTTTTCTTTTTGAGGAACACCCCTCCGACACGTGAAAACAGATCTTACCAAGCTCAATTGCGACATTCTCGTCGCCGGTGGAGGACCCGCCGGGATTAGCTGCGCCCTTGCCGCCGCCCGCTCAGGAGCGAAGGTGATTCTGTGCCAAGATCGCCCTGTTCTGGGAGGTAATGCCTCGAGCGAAGTGCGTATGCATATCGTCGGCGCCAATGGAATGAGCGAAGGGATTCCTCTCCAGTGCGAAGCCCGCGAGGGCGGCATCGTTGAAGAGATCCGGCTCTATCAATGCGTACACAATCCGCAACGATCCGCCTCCATGATGGATCTCGGACTCTACGACCTCTGCCGTCGCGAACCCAATCTCACTTTGATGCTTAATACGAGTGTATCCGACGCGTTCGTAAAAAATAATCGGATACAAAATATTTTGGCACAGCGTCTCAGCACAAACGACCATTTTGAAATCACCGCAAAACTGTTTGTGGACTGTACGGGCGATGGCATGCTAGGCTTCCTCGCTGGAACCGCCTTTTCCATGGGTAGAGAAGCTCAGTCGGAGTTCTCCGAATCGCTCGCTCCTGAAAACGCAGATCAGAAAACGCTCGGCTCGACTCTGCTCTTCCAAGCGCGGAAACATCCCCACCCCATGCCTTTTTCGCCACCCTCATGGGCACGCCAGTTTACCGCCGAATCCCTCAAACACCGTCCCTACGGTCAACCTGGAGGAGATCTCAATCTTGAATACGGATTCTGGTGGCTGGAATGGGGTGGTCAACTCGACACCATCAAGGACAACGAGGCCATTCGCGACGAGTTGCTGGCAGCGTTAATGGGGGTTTGGGACTACATCAAAAACCATTCTGAATTGGATGCCACCCACTGGGCCCTGGAATGGTGCGGCTTTCTCCCAGGCAAACGGGAAAGCAGACGCTTTCAGGGCCAATACCGGCTGCACGAAAACGATCTTATGCAAAGCAAGGGATTCCCCGATTCGATCGCAACGGGTGGCTGGCCAATCGACACTCATCCTCCCGAGGGGATCGACGCCATCGATGAAGCGCCCTGCACGCAAACACCTCTGCCCTATTTATACGATATTCCGCTGCGTAGCTGTATATCTCGAGACATCGAGAACCTCCTTTTTGCGGGGCGCAATATTTCCGCCACGCACATTGCCTTCGCCTCAACCCGAGTGATGGCAACCTGCTCCGCGATTGGCCAGGGCGTGGGAACGGCTGCCGCGTTCGCCATCCTCAACAACCGGAATCCTGATTCCCTTCCTTCGGATCCGAATGCGATTAACCTCATTCGACAGCAACTCCTTCGAGACGATGCCCTGCTCCTTGGCTGTCCCAACGACGATCCGCATGATTTGGCCCGACGCGCCAACATCAACGCTTCTAGCGAACAGCAAGATGGCCCGGCATCTTCAGTCATCGACGGGTGGACTCGTTCCTTACGCAACCCATCCGGAACGAGGGGAAAAGGCCCCATTGGAGCGCCGCCCGATCGCTTTCCCGAAGCCACCCATCGCTGGATGTCAAACCCAGCTCTTGGGCTACCTGCCTGGATCGAATTTTCTTGGAACCAACCTGTAACGATCCAATTGATCGAACTGGTGTTTGATACCGGGATGCATCGTCTCATGACCTTGTCGATGGCGGATGGATACACTAGTCGCATGGTATGGGGTCGACCTCAACCCGAGACCGTTAGCGATTATTCAATTGAGGTTCAGGTAGGTGGAAACTGGAAAGCGATCCACAACGAACGATCAAATTATCAGCGCAAACGCATTCACAAATTGGCAACCCCAATAGAAGCCTCACGCCTTCGGATTGTCGTCAATAAAACCAACGGAATAGACCACGCGCGACTCTTCGAGGTGCGCATCTATCCACCGCAAGCATGCGACCCCTTTTCGCAGTAGTTTTCGGAATCCTGCTGGCAGGGCAAACTGCCTTTGCCCTGCCAGACCCGATCTGGCAAGAACTCCCCTCTATGCCCGAGGGACGGTCTGGAATGGTCGCCTTTCTGGCGGGCGAATCAGAACCGGCTTACTATGGCGGATCTTCCTGGGACGAACAGGGCAAGCACATTCACGCATCTGGGTACGTCTTTCGCGATTTCCAATGGAGAACGCTCGCATCGCTTGAATCTCCCATCGCTTATGCCGCGGTCGCATTGGACCAAAAATGGATCTACGCTTTGGGTGGGACTGACGGTGCAACGATCCGTAAATCGATGCTCATCATTGATCCCAAACTCGAAGTAAGATCGATCAACCTCTCACCACAGCAAGCAGGTCTCTACGCTGGAGCGGCTTTCATTGACGGCTCTTTTTTCCAGTTAGGAGGTTCCCGCTCTCTCTCCCCGCTCGACCCCACTCCCATCGTTAGCAA
>JAUHWE010000384.1 GCA_030424825.1 Verrucomicrobiia bacterium | reverse complement strand
CAATTTCCATCGCACTACGCTTTGGGTCCTCGACGACGGATCACTTTGGGCTAGTGGCGACAACGGAGGTGCTCATGGCGACGAAACGACTGATTCAAAGCCCTATGCACAGAGAATCCTGAAATCAAATATCCTAGACGCCGCCGTCGGAAGTGGGCATAGCTTGATCCTTAAAAGTGACGGTTCTCTGTGGGGAGCGGGTCGCAACCATGATGGTCAGCTGGGACTCGGTGAAGTCGAATCCGTTAACCGATTCATAAAGATAATTCCATCCGGTGTAGTCGCTATCGCAGCCGCCTGGGACCGAAGCTATTTCATCAAGAACGACGGTTCGCTATGGGGAATGGGTTCGGTTAGAGCCGGTTTGTCTATAAATCGATTTTACGAACCCGTGCAAATCATGGAAAGTGGCGTAGTCGATGTGGCTATTGGCTGGAGGCACACACTCATTCTTCGGGAGAATGGATCGCTTTGGGCGACGGGTGAAAATATCTGTGGCGAAGTCGGAGCCCCTTCTGGAGACTTTTTCGATGCTCCTACACAGATCATCGATTCCGCTGTGATCGGTATCGCCGCCGGTGAAACACACAGTGCAATCCTCAAGGAAGATGGAACCGTCTGGACAACGGGAGGCTGTGGGTTTGAAAACGAAATAGGAAGCAGTGGAACGAGTGGGCACGGTGTGTTTACTCAAGTAATGACCGAGACAAAATCCGTTTTTGCAGGGCCCAATATCACCATGATCATTAAGAATGACGGCTCCGTGTGGGACACAAATGGACCCGACGCATTCAATCTAGTTTGGGAAGGCGACGCAGCTAAAGTTGTTTCAAACTTCGACGGATCACAGTTTTCTTCGAGCTTGATTCTCAACACGGAAGGAGAGTCATTCGGCAATGGATACAATTCTCCCGAAGTTTTCGGCGGCTTTTACGAAGGGGAAACGTTTGATACACCGATTCCAATTTCAATCCCGCCTGCTCCAATCGCAAAGGCTGGACCGGATATCATACTCGTTGAAAGGGACGGGTCCGGTAACGAGAGCGCTGTTCTCGATAGCTCAAGTTCTTACTGGGTCAATGGGGCCCCGGTCGAATGGCTTTGGGAATGGCCAGATGGATCATCCCATTCACCTGCGGTCTCCTCCCAGTTTTCCCTAGGTGAAACCTTAGCAACGCTAACGGTGACAGATCAATACGGTCGATCTTCGTCAGATACGACGAAGATAAAAGTCGAACCCGCTCAAAGCCCCTCCCCCAGCAAACCCTTGACTATCGTAAAAGCCGTCGCGGGCAGCGGCAATTTAATGCTTGTTTTGAGTGACGGCTCATTGTGGGGACGTGGAGAAAATGCAAGTGGAGCCTTAGGAAACGGAACGTTTGACCAGATGCCCCGATGGAACCGACTACATTCCTCCGGCGTCGTCGACGTCGCTCTGAATTCGCACAGTCTGCAGCTACTCGCCGATGGGGCGCTATACGCAGCTGGCGCCAATGAGAGTGGTCAACTAGGCAACGGTTCGACTTCTCACTCTTCGTCTCCCAGTTTGGTCTTTTCCTCCGGAGTCTCAAAGATCGATGCTAGTAGCGGCAGTAGCCTCATCCTTAAGGATGATGACTCCGTTTGGACCATGGGCGACAACCCCGGCAATGGAAATCCACAGACACTACTAACGCCCACTCAACTATACGACTCAGGCGTAATCGATATCACTACGGATTTTTATAATCATTTCGCTCTCAAATCGGATGGATCGGCTTGGGGTAGTGGAAATAGTTTGTATGGCGTGTTGGGACCAAACGATGGCGAAATGCCCGCTCAAGTCATTCCTGGAGGAATAGCGTCGATCCGCAATGGTAGCTTCCATGCGCTATTTCTTCGGGAGGATGGAGCCTTGCTCGGTCTCGGGAGAAGTCAGTACGGCCAACTCGGATTCCGATCTTCAAACATCAATCAAGATCCCCTAGTGCTTATTACCGACAATGTTGTGTCCATCGAAGCCGCCAACGTAACGAGCTTCGCAATCAAATCCAACGGTTCCCTTTGGGTCGCAGGGCGCAATACCGATGGGGCACTCGGAACCGGATCCAACAGACCCGTGTACGAATTTACAAAAATCGTAGACTCAGGCGTTAAATCAGTATCGGCCGGAATTCCCACACTCTTCCTCAAAGTGGATGGCTCCCTATGGGGAATGGGCAGCAATTCCGGAGGTCCACTCGGACCCATTTCGGAGATAGGCAGAAGCATCCTCACCCCTATTCAATTATCAGGTCCGAATGGCCAGGTCTTAGCCGATGCGGGTCCTGATACAGTTATTTTGGACACCGACAACGATAGCCGTGAAACCATTATTCTCGATGCCTACAATTCTTCCGCACCATGGAACATAGCCTCTGCGGAATGGACTTGGCCGGACGGAAACGCAGAGGGCATGAAATCCATAGCTACACTAAATGTTGGCACGAATCCCATCACTCTGACTACCACTAGTGTTGATGGTACCCAGTCATCCGATACATCCAACATAATTGTTCTCCCCGATAATACCCCATCGGGGGTCTACTACCAATGGCTCCTTTCCCACTTCGATCAGAGTGCCATCGACTCATGGACCGATGGAATCTTCTTCGCCGATCCCGACTTGGACGGAATAAACAATCTGGACGAATGGGTCCTCGATTTCGACCCGTCGGACCCCAGTTCCGGAATCGAGATCGTATTCCTGCCCGACTTGGAAAACAATATTTTAGAGCTTCGCCCTGCATCCGAGAATATTGAATACAGGATTTGGTCTTCGACCGACCTCAATAATTGGGTAGAAATTTCACCCATATCCTCGGAAGTCGATGGTGACACCCTTAAAGTACTCATTGAGAAGTCGCATGGCCCTTACCTCCGAGCTTCCATGACAGCGTCAAACGAGATTCCATAATCAAGTTCCTCGCCAAGTTCGACGGCCCACCCCCCGAAGTCCTCAAGTTCCTCGGCATCGACAAGGCCCCTTGGTAGGGGGAGCTTAATCCACACTTACCCATTTGATCGCCCCCCGTTGAACGAGGAAGCGTCCGCGCCCAAATCTCATCGTAACCACATTGCAAGGCGGCGTAGATTCCACCACCGCGTCGGCGAGCCTTAATTCAGTAGCGCGGCGCTTCAGCCCGTGTCAGTCTCAAAGTCCGATCCAGACCGCGGAACAAAGCATCCCACTGCCCAAGTCAGGTTAGTCTCTGTGCTTGCTTCACCCCTCTACTCCAATTCGCTTGCATCGAAGTCTTTGGTCGTTTGGTTTTTTTGGATTAGGGAGCGACATAAGCCCTCGCTCTCCCCCAACTTATCTGGCCACTCTTCTATGGATTCCTCGAAACTTCTCCGCCCACCCGTGTGCTCATACATTGACTCTTTCGCATTCGCTGTCGCTCTACTAGGTGCCGTCTCACTAAAAGCAGACCACCTATCCGTGACTGATGTAACCAGTTACGACGACGACAGCTATTTCGTCCTCGAAGACGGATCTCTTTGGGTTAGCGGCGTCAACAAGAACGGTAAACATGGGGATGGCACTCTTGTTTTTAAGTCGTTCGCCAAAAAGGTAGTCGATACCAGGGTCGCCACCGCAGAGATTGGGAGCGATCACAGTCTGATCCTTCTTGACGATGGATCTTTGTGGGGCGCGGGTTCCAGCAACAGTGGTCAACTCGGCCTCGGCGAGGAGAATCGTCGTTCCGAAGTATTCACAGAGATCGTCTCGTCGGGTGTGGTCGATATCGAGTCTAAATTCAATCGTAGCTATTTCATTAAAGACGATGGATCGCTTTGGGGAATGGGTGAAGTCGAAGCGGGAATACCGGCGTCTAGATTCTACGAACCCGTGGAGATCATGACTGAGAATGTCACTGAAGTCTCAACAAGTTTAAACCATACTTTGATACTGCTCAGCGATGGTTCGCTCTGGGTCACTGGAAGGAATTTCCATCTCGCCTTCGGCAATCCCGCGGTCAACGAGGCCAATCAACCACTTAAAATTGTAGATTCCGGGGTAGTCGACATCGCTGCTGGGATTCAACATAGCGTTATCCTCAAATCTGATGGTTCCGTTTTGACGGCAGGAACGACATCTTCTGACGGTCCACTCGGCGACAAACAGGTGGGGGTGCACCAAGAGTTTACCCAAGTTCTCACAGACGTTCAAGCGGTTCAAGCTGGGCGCGACAACACGATCGTCATCAAGAATGATGGATCTGTCTGGGATACCGTTGGACCCGAAAATTTCAACCTCATCTTCCAAGGTAACGCCATCGATGTCGAGATCGCAGGGTCCGTCCGCATCATTCAAGCTGCTGATGGCAGTATCTGGGGATTTGGGAATAATTCTAGCCATCTGCTCGGTGGCATCTATGCAGGCGATGTCCTCAACCCCGCCATCAAGCTCTCTATTCCACCTGCTCCCGTTTCCCTTGCCGGATCAAACATGATTTTGGTAGATCGAGACGGTTCAGGCACCGAGCCGGTACTGCTAAATGGATCGAATTCATTTGGAATAGATGGGGCGGAACTTAGTTGGCTGTGGGAATGGGATGGCGGAACCGCAACGTCGTCAATCGTCGCAGCTGAGTTTCCCGTCGGAGAAACGGAAGTAACGCTTTCCGTTTCAGACGGTAGCGTACATTCAGATACGGATTCACTCACGATTACCGTAGTTGAGGCACCCGCTAATCCTGACGTTCCCCTTTCCATAGTCAAAGCTCTCACGGGAGGCGTAAATGTCATGGTACTGCTCAGCGATGGTTCCGTTTGGGGCCGGGGCAGAAATCAGCACGGAGGGCTCGGAATCGGTACTTCACAAACCATTGAGCATTGGCAGCGACTTTTTACATCAGGGGTCGCTGATATCGCAGCCTCATCCCACAGCCTCATCCTCATGGATGATGGGTCTCTCTATGGGGCTGGGAAAAACGACCAAGGTCAACTTGGAAATGGGACTACAATTGATTCTGAAATTCCGCTACAGATCATCGATTCAGGCGTATCGAAAATCGATGCTCAAGATGGCAACAGCTTGATACTGATGGACGATGGATCCGTCTGGGCAATGGGAAATCATCCGGGCAACGGGGACCCAAGCACCTTGCTCGTTCCAACAAAATTATATGAATCCGAGGTAGTGGATATCAATATCAGCTCCACTAACTATTTCATTATCAGGACAGGTGGATCCGCATGGGGGAGTGGCTCAACTTCGCACGGAAC
>JAUHWE010000383.1 GCA_030424825.1 Verrucomicrobiia bacterium | reverse complement strand
CCCCGCCGCGAAACCGAGAGTCATCCAGTTGCGCTTTCGTATTTGCTTTTTGGAAACGGGCTCGCCACTTCGCTCCTCACGGGCATTTCGAGTCGTTCGGATACCCTCCGGTGTCAGCTCGAAGGCCCAAGCGATAATCAAGGCAATGGGAAAGCCAATCAAAAGCAGCAGCGTTACCATGCGGGGAGCCCAGTCCGGCAACCCCAATTGCGGAAACACGGTCGCCGCGATTTGGATCAGCAACCAGGCGACAACGCCATAGGTGATCCCTACCCGCATCACCTTACGGCGCTTGAGCTCGGCCCAGAAAGAGGCGAGACCAGAGGGTTCAGGCTCGGATGGAGGAGGATCGTCGGCCATTAGGTGAATTTAAGGAATTTCAGTGATTCGAAGTACATAATATTAGAGGGTCTAGAAGGGATTGATTACCTGAACCCCATTGTAATCCTGGCCGTGATTCAAGTCTTCAGTTAGAAGCGTGGATGCTCCACTGAACTTGGCGGCAGACAGTATCATGCCATCCCAAAGAGAGGTCTTATATCGTTGGCAAATTTCCAACCCTTGACCCAGCCTTTCCAGGGAGTTGTCTACCACGGGCCATTGGGAAAGGTCTTCGATTACCTGGCAAGTGGTTTTGTGGGTTTGACCGGATCTTATGAAATTCACGTAGAACTCCTGAAGCACCTGTACGCTGATCGCCAAACAACCGGGACGGGTCCACCCTTCCTCGATCGTCTCAAGCGCGATTTCTCGTTTTCTCCCAGCGTTACGGTCGTAAGCGTAGAGCAAAACATTCGTGTCTATGAAGCGTTCAACGGGCATGGGATTCGTCCCGGCTGAGAGGTTTGCTTACGAGTTTATATCCACGCCTCAGTCGTTTGAGCGCGTCGCTTGATGAAGGTAGCGCTTCGTCTGACGATATCACTTTCTCAAGACCTTCGATCACCAGTTTCTTGAAGCTGGTGCGACGCTTAGCTGCCGCTATTTTGGACTTTTCCAACAATTCCTCCGGTAAATCTATCGTGGTTTTCATGTGAGCAATAAATATTGCTTTATTGCCTTTTTGTCAATTCCAACTTCAACCTGTCGCAGCGCTGAAGGAGTTGCGAGGTATAAGTCGATTCGGACCAAAAGGAGGACTTCTCCGATGAATCGCTGGGTTGGCTATCTTTATCGACACTCACTTACCAGTCGCTTGAAGTTTCGCGTACTTTGGCAATCGCTTTGCGAGATAGTCCATCCACTTTCCATTTTTCAGAAAATAGGCCTGGATTTTTGGATCATTGATGATTCTAGGAGCATTAAGATGGTAGGCGGCAATCTGACTAAGCAGATACTCATTGTCGTAACCGCTGGCTTCACTGAAGGCGAATTCGACAGCGGCCTTCGGGTCCAGCCATTGCATGGCCATCACAACGTGTATGGACCAAAGGTTCACATCTCCTCCGTGCCATCCATTTGGATTGTCTAAAAGCGTATCCAAGTATTCCCTAGCCTTTTCTGGTTCACCGAGTAAAACGTGACTCATCACAAGGGGTGGATAACTTCCCCAGTAGGTCATATTTCGTTCCCGGTATTCCGCTTGCTGGAACGCACGGACAATGAGTTCCGCGACCGGTTCAAATTCCCGACTCGTACCTTCAGCGGCCAGCAGAGTCAAGGCATTGGATTGCATTGTGAAATAGCTCGCAAATTTGTTCCAAGACAAACTGTCTTCAAGTTCTTGTTCTGCCGCCAGTTCCAGGATTCTTTCCTTTTCATTGGTAAAGAGTCGAAGTTCCGACTCAATGCGTTTATAGTGAATCAAGCTTATCCGTTCGTTCGCCGATTCTTCCCAAATGCGTTCGTATTCCGCTATCAACGCTTCATCCGCACTCGTTAAGAACGCCTCTACAAGTTGACGCACCCTTACGTGCAGCGACAAACGGGCCAGCCATCTATCTTCGGTCGTTTCCGGGATGATTTGCTCGAGTCTTTCGACGAGTCGAGCAATATTGGCTTCGTCTCCTTTTTGTCGATACTGATCAAGGATGGCCCAAACATACCGGGCATTGAAAGGGTCCAACTTGAGAGCTCGTTCAAACGCAGCCATCGCTTTCTCCTCGCGCGGCTCAACATGATTGTGCCACCAGCCCATATGGTACCAGGCTGAGGCGTTTTCTGGATTCTCTTTAATCAATCGATCCAGTACTCCTTTGCGTTCCCGCATTTTTTCTTCCGGCTGAGGCCAAACATGGTCCACAACACTCGCCAACACGGTTTCGAAATGATTCGGATCCAGAGCAATCGCCTTGGCTAAGGCCCGCTTCGACTTTTCATGGAAACCGGCGATTACCGCTGCCTTGTCATCTCCTTCCACGATGTACCAGTCACGGTCGATCGCTCGTTTCGCCATAAGATCGTACAAACGTTTCAAATGGGCCCATGCTTCCACAAAGTCCGGATCCTCTTAAACCGCCTCTTCCAGCATCCCGCGTCGCTGGATCATCGTTTCCACCGTCTCGCCTTTGGTTTTCTCGATGCTGATCGACCTAAGGTATAAATCGTAAGCCCGGACACTGAAGGTCGGCATGTTCGCTAGATTACCTACGGTCTCCGGCTGAATTTCCAAATGGATCGAATTGCTGATTTCACGGGCCAATTCGCTTTGGGTCGCGAATACATCCACCAGTTCGCGTTCGAAATTGCTGGCCCACATGTGGCGATCGTTCAGAGCGTCAATTAACTGGATGGTCACGCGAACGTGATTGCCTATTCGCCGCACGGATCCTTCGACGATGTACTTCACCTTGAGCGCTTCGCCGATCTCCTTGAGCGTCAGCTCGGAGGCCGCATAGCGAAGCATGGTAGTCCGCGAAACGACCTCCATCTCCTGAATGCGAGAAAGATTCGTCAATACATCCTCATGCACGCCCCCCGCGAAATACGCGTTTTCGTCCGAAGCGCTCATATTGATGAGTGGCAAAACCGCGATCGAGTTCTCGAGGCTAGCCGTCTCGATATTGCTGGAATCCGAACGAATAAAAAAGAAAATGGCCAGGGATCCAAAGATGACCGTAGGCAGACCTGCGGCGAATCCGAGAGTCATCCAGTTTCGCTTTCGTATTTGCTTTTTGGAAACGGGCTCATCACCTCGATTTTCACGGGCATTCCGGGTTGTCCGGATGCCCTCCGGAGTCAGTTCGAACGCCCACGTAATGATCAGGGCAATGGGAAAGCCAATCAAAAGCAACACCGTTACCAGCTTGGCCGCCCAATCGGGGATTCCCAGTTGGGGAAACACGGTCGCCGCGATCTGGATCAACAGCCAGGCGACAACGCCGTAGGTGATCCCTACCCGCATCACCTTGCGTCGCTTGAGCTCCGCCCAGAAGGAAGTCGATTTCCCGGAAGAGGGCTCTCGTTTTTCTTGCGGCTCGGAGGATGGAGGATCTTCGCCCATAAGGGGAATTAAACGGTGATAGGCAGGAGGAAACGAAAATACTGTTGAAGTTCCACAAGTATTCAAGCTTCGAAATGCGAAGTTTGGGTCTGCAAAGCGCTTGTTATCAAAAGATTGAGGAATTAGCAATTAGTTTGCTTGTCCATCGAGCTCGATCGGTTCGTAATCCAGAGTACCTTATGAAAACTAATACTCGTTCCCGGATCACTTCCCTAATCCTATCTGCTTCCGCTTTGCTCGTTGCACTTGCCTCGCCCCTCCAAGCCCAAAAGTCTTCCAAACCGCTCAAGGTGCTTCTGATCACCGGCGGCTGTTGTCACGCCTACGCGACGCAGAAGAATATTCTCAAAAACGGGCTTGAAGCTCGGGCAAATGTCATAGTCGACCAAATTCATTCCGACGACTCCAGCAATACTCCTCCGCTAGCGATCTACCGCAATCCCAACTACGCCAAGGGGTACGACGTGATCATCCACGACGAATGCGCCGCTGGCATGAACGATGTCTCCGTTCTCAATGATGTTCTCGCTCCCCACCGCAACGGTATTCCCGGTGTGAATCTACATTGCGCCATGCACAGCTATCGAGTGGGCAATCACAAAGTACCGGCCCAACCGGGCACCAACGACAATCTCTGGTTCGACTATCTGGGAGTCCAGTCCAGCGGCCACGGCCCTAAAGAGCCCATCGCTATCAGTTTTACCAATACAGACCACCCCATCACCAAGACTCTTGAGGACTGGGCAACGGTCGACGAAGAACTCTACAACAACGTTCAGGTCTTCCCTTCAACGAAAGCCTTGGCAACCGGATTCCAGTTCCAACCCAAGCGCAAAGCGAGAAACGGAAATGTGATTGAAGCCAAAAACGACGAAGCCGTCGTTGTATGGACCAACGAATACCATGGCTCCCGAGTGTTCAGTACGACCATTGGACACTACGATGAGACGGTCGCTGATGAGCGCTACTTGGATTTGGTAACAAGAGGTCTTCTGTGGGCCTGCAAGAAGCTCAACGAGGATTACTTGAAGTAGGAGGTTGGTTAACTGCGAGGAACGCGGAAATTTATGGCAGGACGAGAGCGTCCCGCTCCGCCGCAGGGGTTAATGCTCTTCTGACGCGGCGGGGCGAGACGCCCTCGCCCGACCCTCGAATCTTCTCCTACACTACGAAACTATACGAATTCGCGTAATTCCGGTGGCACTTCCTCGCGCTTCGCGGTTGATTTGCGAAACGATCGAATCTAATGAATAGGAAAAATAACCCCATTGCCCTTATGAACCCGAAACCGACCAGACGTAATTTTCTAAAAGCGGCGGCCCTGACTACCATTGGCATGCCGACCATCATTCCCGCCAGCGCCCTTGGCAAAAACGGAACAGTGGCCCCCAGCAACCGGATCGTAATGGGTGGAATCGGCATCGGACCGCGCGGACGGAAAGTGCTCGCCTGCTTCCTCCAGCAACCGGATGTGCAGTTTGTGGCCATCGCCGACGCTCAAGCCGCCCAACGGGAAACCGTCCGACGCATCGTCAATCGGGAATACGGCAATGAAGACTGCTACAAGTGTCGTGACATGTTCGAAATCCTCGAGTGGGACGACATTGATGTGGTACAGATTACTACGGGCGACCGCTGGCATGCCCTCGGCACTATGCTCGCCGCCAAGGCGGGCAAGGACATCTACTGTGAGAAGCCCTGTAGCATGACCGTGAAAGAGAGTCAGGAATTGGCGGACACCGTCAATCGCTACGGTCGCGTTTTCCAAGCCGGCACCCAGCGCCGCAACGTAGACAATTTCCAGTTTGCCG
>JAUHWE010000382.1 GCA_030424825.1 Verrucomicrobiia bacterium | reverse complement strand
ATCTCCGAGCGCCCATTTTAAGATCCGCTTTGTGGGCGCTCGGAGATCGCCCGCTACCCTAAACGGCTACGTGTATGGGCGTCGCTCGCGGCGACCGCGTTGCTTTAAAAACCACCTCCTTCTGCGTTCGCCGCAAGCGACGCCCCTACAACAATATCTGTGCAATCTGTGGTCTAAACTTCTTTTTCATTCTTCGATCCACATTCGGTGTTCAATCTAGCAATTCCTGCATTCATTCGCGAAAGCAAAATGCGCAGTCTAACCTACACATATTGCATCTAATTTTGAGAATGCCCGCCTCATATGATTCTAGAATTTCATAATAAGTCATTACCATTCAAAAGATTAACAAAATGCGGTTCGGAATGGCACGTGCCTTGCAATGTACGCCGACAACCTTCAGAAATCTAGTAGCTAAACCTCCCCTTCTTTATGAAAGACAACTCTCTTCCTAAAACGTTCTGGTGGCTCAACGCCACCCAGTTCGGAGGAGCGATGAACGACAACGTGTTCAAGCTCCTCATGGTGTATGCCTTAATCGCTTGGAAAGGAGACTCCGAATCAGCAAGCATCCTCGCATCCGTTGGCTTGGTCTTCGCTGTACCCTTCTTGTTAATTGTTCCGATTGCGGGCAACTTCGCCGACCGCTACAGTAAGCGCGAGATGATCGTGAAGCTTAAGGCCACCGAGTTTTTCGTGATGTCCTTTGGAGCCACCGCGCTCTTTCTGCAAAGCGGGTTCATGTTGTATGTCACCATGTTTCTGATGTCTGCCCAAAGCGCCTTTTTTGGTCCTTCTAAATACGGCCTCATCCCCGAGCAGGTACCCACGGAAACACTTTCGAAAGCCAATGGCTCCATCCAGCTCTTCACGTTTCTAGCGATCATCTGCGGAACCGTACTCGCACCCGAGCTCAGTCTGTTGGTCGATGGGAGATTCGGTCTCGCCTCGACCGTTTGCCTCCTGATATCCGCAGGCGGATTCCTTGCGGCAATCAACATTGCCCCAAGCCCTGCCCATCCCAATCGAAAGTTGAGTCTTAACGGTTTTGGAACCGTATTCAAAACCTTATTAGATGTACGCAAGGACGGGTTTTTAATGCTCTCCATTCTCGCCCTATCCATTTTCTCCCTCGCGGCTGCTTATGTTCAGCTCAATGTAATCGACTACGGCGAGCAGCATCTGGGAATGAAACCTGAAGAGGCGACACGGTTGTTCTTGCTAACCGCAATCGGGATCGGTGTTGGTTCCACCACTGCCGGATGGCTCAGTGGTCGATCCATCGAATGGGGCATCGTTCCGATCGCCTCCATACTGATGAGCCTTTCGCTTTATGTTTTGGGAACGATCGAGCAAGGCAACATCCTGGCATCCGCCATCAGCATGTCCATTCTTGGATTCGCCGGAGGACTGTTCATCGTCCCTCTCAACGCTTTTATCCAGTATCGCAGTCCCAAAGATCGCGTCGGTTCGATTCAGGCGGCCAATGGCTTCATGACTTGGATTGGGATTCTGGCGGCCAGCGGGCTGATTTTCCTCGTTTCCTCCGTTTTTGATTTAACGGCTCAAAACGGATTCTTCATTCTGTCATTCGGACTAGCGATCCTAGCAATATTTAGTCTTTGGATACTACCGGATTTCCTTGTGAAATTTGTCTGCATGCTCGTAACGAGATTTTGCTACCGCTTTCACGTCCGAGGAGTCGACCAGCTGCCCCCATTCGGACCCGCCCTTCTCGTCTGCAACCATGTTAGCCTCATGGATGCCATTCTAGTCATTTCCAGCCAGCAACGCCGGATCCGCATGCTCATGTCGCGTGGCTTTTACGATAAGGCCAACTGGTTCACTCGTAAGATGTGTAAGCTCGGTGGTGTGATTCTCATACACGAGGCCGACAATCCAAAGAAACTTCTCCTCTCACTCAAAACCGCCCGAGAAGCGCTCGATGAAGGCTACCTGGTTTGCATTTTCGCTGAGGGCACCTTGAGCCGCACCGGCATGATGCGACCGTTTAAACAAGGTTTTGAGCGTATTGTCAAAGGAACGGATCACCCGATCATTCCGGTCTACATTGGAGGCGCTTGGGGCAGCATTTCGAGCTACCGGAAAGGAATGCCCAAGATTCGCCTCTTCCACGACTTCCGCTATTCGGTAAGCGTCCATTTCGGAGCGCCGTTGCCCTCAACCTCAACCACCTTCGAGGTCCAGCAAGCCGTCAGCGAGCTTTCCGTCGACTCGTTCGAACTGGTCAAGGAGCGTCGTAAAGGGCTCGGTCATGAATTTGTCGAGTCCGCCCGGCGAAACTGGGGCCGACTCGCCATCGCTGACAGTAACGAACAGGAACTCAAGTACGGTGAACTTCTCATTGCCAGTCTGATACTGAAAAATCGTATCCACTCTCAAACGTCAGACATTGAGGAGTACATTGGCGTACTACTTCCAACCAGTTCAGCATCCGCCTTGGCCAATCTAGCCATCACACTAGGAGGTCGAAAAGGGGTGAACCTAAATTACACGGCCCCCGCCGCCAGCGTTGCCTCAGCTCAAGAGCAATGCGATATCAAGACCGTGATCACCTCTCGCAAATTCCTGGAACACCTGCCGGAAATGCCCTTGCCACAAAATGCTCTATACATGGAGGATTTGATGGCTTCGATCAGCCAAACCGAGAAGCTGGTCGCATTTCTCAAAGCCCGATTTTCACCCATCCAATTTCTCATCGACGGCCCCCGCGTCTCCCCCGATGACATTGCGACGATTCTCTTTTCGAGCGGATCAACCGCCGAGCCGAAGGGCGTCATGCTCAGCCATCACAACATCCAGTCTAACATCGAGTCCTTTCGCGCGGTCATCAACTTGCAACGCAAAGACGTCATCCTCGCGACTCTTCCCTTTTTTCACTCCTTCGGCTACACGGTACTTTTCTGGTTTCCGCTTCTTTCGGGTATCAAAACGGTGTGCCATACCAATCCTCTGGAGGCCGAGACCATCGGAAAGTTATCCGAAAAGTACAAGGCGTCTATTCTGCTCACCACGCCGAGCTTTCTTCTCGCCTATACGCGCAAAATCAAACCGGAACAGTTCGCTCATCTTCGCTACGTGTTCACCGGCGCTGAAAAGCTGCAGCCGCGTATCGCGGCCATGTTCGAAAAGCGATTCAACACCCAACCACTGGAAGGCTATGGAGCCACCGAACTCTCACCCGTGTGCGCGGTCAGCCTGCCCAACGTAATTATTGACGACTTGGAGGAAACCGGAAATCGCGAAGAACGTCTCGGTCGCGTCCTGCCGGGAATGGCCATGAAGATCGTCCATCCGGAAACACGGGAGATTCTCCCCCCGGGTGAAGAAGGGCTCATTCATATAAAGGGCCCCAATGTCATGATCGGCTACTTGAAAAAGGAAGAGCTCACCAGCTCGGTCGTTCACGATGGCTGGTACGACACCGGTGACATTGGTTTCATGGATGAGGACGGATTTTTCGCCATTACCGGGCGGCTCTCCCGTTTCAGCAAACTCGGCGGTGAGATGATATCCCACGGAGCGGTCGAAAAAGCCCTGCAAGAGGCACTCAGCATTGGCCCCGAAGCACTTTCTGTCATCGCGATTCCTGATGAGCGCAAAGGAGAGAAACTCTGCGTGATCCATACGGATCTGCAAAAGTCATCAGACGAAATTATCGATCTACTCAAGTCCCTCGACATTCCCAATCTTTGGAAACCGAATTCCAAAGACTGGATACAAGTAGAATCCCTTCCTCTGCTCGGCACCGGAAAGCTCGACTTCCGCACCATGAAGGAACTTGCTCAAAGGTAGGGCGAGAACGCGTGCCCAACTTGGCGACAAGGTGAAGATCCGACCCTTTCCGCAATTCTGACTTAATCTGACTTACCATTCATTCAATGCTCTCTATCCTAGAATGCTTAGCAAATATGATCCTTACCATTCCCTCTGCGTTGATGCTAGCCGCATTTGTTCCGGGGCCCTTCATATTTTTGCTTATTACCGGCTTTTCCTGTTTCGGTTACAATACACTAAAGAAAAGGAAGTTCAGTCGAATTGATTTCTGGAATCTTACTCCAATACTCATCATATGGATAACTATTACAATGTCCTATTCAATTTATTGGGAGAAATCAGAGTATGAGTTTTTATTAATATATGCGACTATTGCCTATATATTCTCTGTTTCTGCAACGCTCTTCTCCTTAAAAAGGAGGCTAATAACATGCTTGGGAATTCAAAGTTTTATAGGAATCTACGCGATTGGGCAATATTTACTATGCTCAATGGCGATCGGAGAATCTTGGCTATAGCATCGCTCAACAGCTTGAACTACACACACCGCCACCCGGAGATCGCTGCCTTGCGTTAGCTGATATTTTAATCGAAAAAAGTCTCACATGAAAGCGATTGTCTACAAAGTATACGGCCCGCCCGAAGTACTCCAAATTACAGATGTAGAAAAGCCCAAACCCAGCGCCAATGAAATCCTGATCAGGGTACATGCAGCCGAAGCAACGAAATCGGATTGCGAGTTGAGGAGTTTCCGTTTTCCAGTGAAGTGGTTTTGGATTCCTTTGCGTATCGCTCTCGGGATTCGTAAACCCAAAAAGCCGATACTGGGAGGCTACTTTTCCGGAGTGGTCGAATCAGTGGGGACCGACGTATCCAGGTTCAAAGAAGGAGATTCGGTATTTGGTGCTGCGAAACTCAAAATGGGTGCCTATGGAGAATACTTGTGCCTGCCGGAAAGTTATACAATTGCCCTAAAACCGAGCACTATCAGCTATGCGGAAGCAGCAGTAGTTCCCCTAGGCGGACTCAATGCCCTTCACTTTCTACGAAAAGCGAATATTCAGAAAGGGGAATTAGTTCTGATAAACGGTGCCGGGGGAAGCATCGGCACATTTGGAGTGCAAATCGCCAAAGCGGCGGGCGCCATCGTTACTGCGGTCGACTGTGGCATCAAGGAAGCGATGCTGCGCGAAATCGGAGCAGACAAGTTCATAGACTATACCCAAGAGGACTTTTCCGAGAGCGCTCAACGCTATGATGTCATTTTCAACATGGTGGCCCAAAACTCCTTCTCAAAAAGCGTCAAACTCCTCAAGCCCAAGGGTCGATACCTCACAGGAAACCCCAAGATTTCCGATATGGTAAGATCCCTCCTAACCTCTCGGCTTACTGACAAATCAGCCATCTTTGCGTTTGCGGAAGAGAGCCAAGAAGAACTGGACGCCCTCAAAGACCTTATCGAGG
>JAUHWE010000381.1 GCA_030424825.1 Verrucomicrobiia bacterium | reverse complement strand
GCATCACCTCCGTGATACAGTTTGCCGACAGCCATGGTTTTGTATCCATGATTCTCAAAGTAGTCGGGCATCAGAGTGCATCTTTCTGTTAGCGGATGGCTCGACTTTAGGTCCTTGTCTTTTATCTGCAGGTAAATGCCGGTAGAGGAAGGGTAGAGACCGGTGAAAATCGAAGCACGACTCGGACCGCAAATGGGGGCCTGGCAATGGGCATTCTCGAAAAGTACGCCTTGCTTGGCGAGGCGGTCGATGTTTGGGGTCTTCGTGTTGGGGTGGCCATCGAGGCAGCCGACCCAGTCGTTCAGGTCGTCAATTGCGATGAAAAGCACATTCGGTTTTCCAGCTGCCGTTAGGACAGTGGAGTAGATGCAGGCGATCGCTAAGCTGATGGCGATTCTCTGGGATCGATCTGGAGTTTTCATGGGGATCGCTTGGTAGGTAGGGAGTGTGTTCGCATTCTCAATCTGCGTGACGAAGCCAAGGATGTTGATGGGAGTGTTTGGGGAACGGGGCAAGTGTTTTTCCGTCTGTTCCTCGGCAGACTTCTGGGGTCGAAATTGATGAATATGCGCCTAGATTATAGCCGAATATGCGATGCAAAATCGATGTTGCGTGAGATATTGTAGGCAGTGATTCAGTAGATTGAAAAAACGAAAGGAGTCGTTGGAGAATGCAAAGCTACGTTGAGCTGAAGATCGACTATCTAAAACGGTCAAAGGAAAGAATCAGAGCACTGGAATCGGATATCGAATGTTTGAGTAAACGCGTTCCTGAGATGGAGAAGGGGGAGCCAGAAAGTCGGTGTGGAAGCAGGATCGAAAATTTAAGGGGAGAAATCGATGCGCTTGAGTGGAATGTCGGTGAAATGGCGGTGTCTCATTCTGATTCATGGGAATGGACTCTGGAAATTGAAGATACGGAATGGCTCTTCAAGGTTCTTAAGGAACATGTCGACCGAGCGAGGACAGTTTGGAAGGAAAACAAGAATGATGCACTCGCTGGAGAAAATAGCGAATTAACAGAAACCGAAGTGAAAGGATAAAGACAATGCTCAGAAGTGTAAAAGACCTGATGGGGTATCCCATCGAAACTGTAGATGGCAGGATCGGGAAAGTGAAAGACGTGCTTTTCGATGATCGATATTGGCGTCTGCGCTACATCGTAGCGGATACGGGAACCTGGCTTCCAGGAAAGAAAGTTCTCCTGAGTCCCTACCATTTAAAGAAGCTCGAAACCGGGTGGATTGGAAATGGCTTGAGGACTGATTTGACGAAGGAGCAGCTTGAGGGTTCGCCAGAACTCAAAACGAATGCCCCAGTGTGCATGGAGTATGAGGAAGAATACGCTAAGTATTATGACCTTCCTTCGTATTGGATGGATCCTTACTTGTTTGGAGGTTCGACGGTACCTCCCGCAATGGGTACAGAAGTCAGTCCCAAGAGCGAGGCGGATCGGCAAGCGCATGAGTTTCGTATGAGGCAGATTGAAGGTAAGCACCTGCGTTCGGCCCATGAGATTCTCGGCTACCATATTGAGGCGAAAGACGATTCCTTTGGTCACGTAGACGACTTCATCATTGAGGAAAAGAACTGGAGACTTCAGTATCTGATTATCGATACCAAAAATTGGCTTCCTGGAAAGTCATCCTTGATCGACATCGGATGGGTAGAGCGTTTCGACTGGAAGAACAAAACCGCTAAGGTTGACTTGCTCAGAAAGCAAATCGAGATGGCGCCTCGCTTCGATCCTTATGATCCTGTCAACGAAGACGAACATCAAAGGTTGTACGACTACTATGGAAAGCCCCGCGACTATGAAACGCCTGCGGCACCGATGTTTTAGCTATTGTTGGAATGTCCGGATTCTGGATACATAATGTGAGATTCAGGTCCGGGCTTTCTGGTTCAGATTATTAGGACGATCGGCTTGCGTGAGCATTCCAAAATCTCCTAGAGACTGTCTAGTAAATCAGCATGCACGTCGCAGCAGGCATTTTTAGCTTCTGGCAAGGCAAAAGCGAAGCGCCCATGCCCTTCGGCTGTAACGCAGCCTATACTGCTTTATTAGACAGTCTCTTATAGGAGTGATTTTAGAGACACATATGCAGCCTAATGTTGGCAGGTCGGTTTTACTTCTTTTCACTTGCGGGAGTCTCTGTCTTTTAGTTCAGGGAGACGAAAGCGATCTACAGCTGTGGAACGAGCTTATGCTCACAGAGTACCAAGCGAAGCAATGGAGAACTTATACCTGGGCCGAAACTCGATACGACGACAGTGCCTCGCGGCTCGGGCTTTGGATGGTCCAGCAGAAGGTCTACTATCGTGTCCATCCAGATTGGGAAGTCGGGTTCGGTGGAAGTTACTTGGATGTGAAGGACCTTGAGGGAGACTGGAACCATCAAACGCGGCTTGAACTCGAGTTGAATCCTCGTTGGGAGTTGAGCGACGGGAGCACCCTCGTGTCGAGAAACCGGCTGGAGTTTAGGGCTTATGATCGGGAGAATGACCGGCATGGCCTCGTGACACGCCACCGGCTTTTGTATTCGAAGCGTGCGAATTGGTTTGGACGTATGAGTCGATTTGAGGTTTCGAATGAGATCTTCTTTGATACGCAACTGGGTAAAGTGAGTGAAAACCGGCTTCGCCCTTTGAATCTATTTTTTGATGCAGGGAAACGCTCAACCTTCAATTTGTTCGCTCAGATTAGATCGAAACGAGCCAGTCTATCGGGAGATTGGTCCCACTCTGTCGTATTTGGATTTGGTTTGCGGTTTAAGCGTTAATCACGTTGGGGAAGGGCGACTGGGAATCCTAAGCAGTGAATCTTTGGGAATACGGGTAATTTGAGAATTTGAGATTGCCCTCCGCTAGGAAATAGGGAGCTATTGGGTGCTCGCTCGCCCGTGTTTTTCGAGATATATCGTCTACCTCTCACATGAAAACGAATAGTATCCTCATTGTCATTAGCCTAATCATCTGCACCGTTTCCTTTGGTCAAAATGCAAGGGGACCTTTCATGGCCAACGGAATAAAGATTGGTGAAATCGACCAAGATTCAGCCATTGTCTGGATGCGCCTGACCAAGGATCAGACATACAGGCTGGATGGCGAAACCTGGAGCAAAGATGATGACGCAGTCCCGCCGGGTAGAACCCTTGGTGACATGCAGTTTAGTGCTATGGGTGCTACAGGAGAAGTGCGTGTCTCCTATTGGCCAGCGAGGAACCGGAGTGAGGTGGTCACTCTGGACTGGAAACCTGTCACGCCACGACGAAACTACAGTGCAGTGGCCAATCTCGAAGGTCTTATTCCTGGAACGCATTACAACCTAAAGGTAGAGGGACGCTCGATGGGGCAATCTCGTCCCAGCGTGGAATTGCTGGGAGCGTTCAGGACTGCTCCCGATGTGGAACAGGCAGAATCGGTGAAATTTGCTTTGGTGACTTGCCATGATTTCCCTCGAAGGGACGATCTGGTGAATGGGCACTATATTTATCCTGCTATTCTGGATACGGTGAAACCCGATTTTCTGGTGCATGCCGGAGACATCGAGTATTACGACAAACCTGGTCCTTGGGCGAAGACCGAGGAGCTTGCCTACTACAAGTGGGATCGTCTATTTGGGTTGCCAAACTTTCGGGAGTTCTATCGCCAGGTTCCTGCGTACTTTATGAAGGACGATCACGATTTGCTCAAGAATGACTGTGGTCCTGGAGATACTTATGGCGAGCTGACTTGGGACCGGGGAATCGAGATCTTTAACGAGATCTTCCCAATGGGTGAGAAACCCTACCGAACCGTTCGATGGGGCAAGGATCTTCAAATTTGGATGATGGAGGGCCGGGACTTTCGAAGCCGCAACGAGACTCCGGATGGACCGAACAAAACCATTTGGGGAAAAACTCAGAAAGCTTGGTTCTACAAATCCTTTTCCGAGTCTGATGCCGCTTTCCGAATTCTGATTAATCCGAATCCCATTGTCGGACCAGATCGGGAGAAAAAGTCGGACAATCATGCCAACAAAAACTTCACGCACGAGGGTGATGAAATCCGAGCCTTTATGGGCAAGCAGAAGAACGCATTTATCCTCAACGGAGACCGGCACTGGCAGTATGTGACTGTAGATCGTGAGACCGGCGCACGCGAGTATTCTTGCGGGGCAGGGTCCGATGCGCACGCGGGTGGATTCAAACAGGAGCTTCGGACTGACGAGCATCGCTTTCTGCGCATAAAAGGAGGGTTTCTCAGTGTAAGTGTGGATCGGGACAAGGACAGGCCCAGGATCGCATTGCGGCATCATGACGTCCATGGTGAGATTGTGAATGAAGACCTTTTCTGGGGGGAGTAACGGGTCATTGGTCTAGAGTCGTCGCCCGCGATTCTGCCTGTGTCGCGGAGTTTTATGGAGCTTTGTCTGTCCAATTCTAGGCGATTAGTCCGCAATCATAGTTAATCAAGAATGTTGGATCGCTAACCCAAAATATATTTAGATGAATAGAAGAACATTTGTTAAGAGCGGTGCTGCCGGTGCCGGATTTATGATCCTTCCTAATTGGGTCATCGGAAAGTCTCCTTCCCCAAATGGGAAATTGAGGATCGCCCAAATCGGAGCAGGAGGTCGTGGAACGTCTCACATTGAAGGATATAAATCGGAGGACATCGTAGCGTTTTGCGATGTGGATGACGCGAGAGCCGCGAAATCCTACGAAAAGTATCCCAACGTTCCGCGGTTCAAAGACTATCGTAGGATGTTCGACAAAATGGCGGGGAAGCTCGACGCCGTTTCGATCGCCATTCCCGATCACATGCACTATCCGGTCGCGCGTTGGGCGCTGGAGCAGGGGATCAATGTCTACTGTGAGAAGCCGCTTGTGCGAACGATTTGGGAAGCCCGAGAACTGAAGAAGGCGGCTGCGAAGGCAGGCGTGATTACGCAAATGGGGAACCAGGGGCATACCCACGAAGGGCTCCGCTACATCAAGGAATGGACATCGGCGGGCGTAATTGGTGATGTCGTTGAGGTGCTGCACTGGACGAACCGCCCGATTTGGCCTCAAGGGGAGATAAAGCGCCAGAATCTGCCTGTTCCTGCAACGCTGGACTATGACCTTTGGCTTGGTGTGGCTCCCAAGAAGTCGTTTGATGACAAGATTGTTCCGTTCGCTTGGCGGGGTTGGAAAGACTATGGTTGTGGAGCGGTGGGAGATATGGCCTGCCATATCATGGACTCCTCTTTTTCAGGGTTAGATCTGGGGATTCCCGTTGAGGTG
>JAUHWE010000380.1 GCA_030424825.1 Verrucomicrobiia bacterium | reverse complement strand
GCGTGGATCAAGGGCATGCCGATCGACATCATCAAAATGGCCCCCATCATCCGCGTCCGCCTCTGGTCGTTCACCGTAGGGTGCGACCCATTGTTGTCTGCGTGCTCGGTAATCACATCGATCCAAGTGCGATCGTCATGCGATTCCGTGTAGTTTACGGTCTGGGCCGGCCAACTGGCGTAGTCGTCCGGCGACCCCGTCAGGAAATGGCTGAGGGCATCGGGGTGCAATTCCCCCTTCACATAGGATTTCACGCTCTCTCGGTAACCATCGTTCCAGGACGCAAAACCCGTATCCCTCAAATCCCTACCGATATGCCCTCGAAAACTCCACGGTTCAGCGATTAGTATAATGTCTGGCTTAATTGCCTTCAGGGCTTTCTCCACTTTCTGCAAAACGGCTTTGCCCACGAGATCGGCTAGATCAAAGCGAAACCCGTCGACGCCGTAAAAAGCGACTAGGTGTATCAGGCTTTCAATAATAATGCGACTCGCCATAGGAGCATCGCATCTCAAATCGTTTCCGCAACCACTCCAATTTGTCAGCTCCCCCTCTCCTTCCAGATGAAAATAGTACAATTTGTCGATGAACATCAAATGGGCTGGCTCTCCCACGTGATTGTATACCACATCCAGAATCACCGCCATTCCTCGTCTGTGGATGCTGGATACTAACTCACGAAACTCTTCAATCTGGGACGCATTCTCCGGATCGCTCGCATAAGAGGAGGCGGGCGAGAAGAAATTTGCCGTCATGTATCCCCAATGATACTCAGCGTAAGACTGGCTGTCGTTCTCCTGTATCGGCTGAAGCTCGATCGCATTCACGCCAAGGCTGAGTGGATAAAGGTTTTCCGACTCAACGTAGCGGCTCAGATCCGAGAAACCCAGGGGAACCTGCTTTTCCCGGTTCTCCGGCAAACACGCCACCAGATCCCTCGTGTGCGCCTCCATCACAATCAAGTCCTGCCACGCCGGAGACCGGAAGGGTCGGACGACCGGATACCGTTTATCATCCACAACAATACCCGGTCCTTCCCGACTCTCCGTCGCTTTCGCATAGGGATCGAGAATCCGGAAATCCGGATCGAAATTCCCCGTTGGACCTTCTGGCCCATCCAGTCGATACCAGTAGCGGGCGCCGGCAAGATTTTCAGGAAACGTCACCTCCCAAACATAGTCGTCTGACGGTTTCATCAAGGACCAGTCTATGCTCGCCCCCAAATCCCCTTTCTGAAAAACGCCGACTTTCACCCACTTGGCTCGTGGAGCGAAAAGCCGAAACGTCGTACGATTCCCATCCACAATCGCCCCGAGAGGCTTTTCCGATTTTAGATCGAAGAAAAACGGTCCCGGATCGAGACTCGCCCGGTGTTTATGAACCCTGCCATGGTAAATTAGGGTGTGGTTTTCCGAAAGGGCAAGCGGCTTGGCGAGCTTGAAACGGAAACGATGTCTCCCGCTTCGTTTCGTCGTGAAACGGTAATTACTGTTCCCCATATCGTCACTTACGACATTGGGAGCATCCGAATCTACCGGTATCCAAAAATGCTGATCCGTTACAAACTTGAAAAGGGTGTCCCCCTCGCCAGCCAACAGTTCCAGCGGCAGCCGTAAAGCGTATACCTTTCGTCCCTCAAATGAAACGAGCGCCATGCGCCATTTTTCCACGCCAACCGCTTCCTGCCATCCATTGAAGGATCCTGCCACGTAGATTGAAAACGATTCGTATTCGAAAATTGGGTAATCAATCGGATCGAAAATGAATACGCCGAAATTCTTTTCGTCGATATAATATCGGCTTTCAAACGCAAAATCGCTAACGGGTATGCGCTTGATATTGAGAGCCCCATTGGGCTTGCTATCCAAACTAATACGAGGAAGTCGAGGCGCTTTCCAGTCATGGGAAAGCTCCAGCACTCCCTCGTTGGGTGATGCGAGAAAAGCCTTAGCGATGCGATGTGCTTCGTGTGACGACATAATTGTCCAATTGAGGATTCAAATAAGACCTCAACTTCAATTCCTGTAAATTGACAAGCAAGGAAGCCCAAAGAATCGGATTAACCTCTCCGGTGGCCAATCTCGTGAATCAGATTCGCCGCGTTTTCCACGGTCAGCAGAAACCGCTGGAAAATGTCGCGCACGTCGACCATTTCCAATTCGATCTTGCCGTCCTTGAGTTCCTGGATCTCATCAAATACTGCCAGCTCGAAGGGTGCATGCATGGCAAATCGACGGACCGCCTCCCGCTTCCGGAAGGGAACCGACACTTCGAAAAACCGAAGTCCTCCACGAAGCAGTATTTGAAACGTTGACAGGGTCGCTATTAATAGCTCCGCCAACTCCTCTTCAGATCCGTCAATGAGCAGATAGCGCTCCCGGAGCTGGATGAGTTTCCCCTTCAATTCGTGTTCGAGCTGAAATCGAAGATTCGCATGGCTAACCGGCAATCGCTTCAACACATCCTCCCCATAAAGAATGACGTGATTCTCCTTCATATCGAGGAGTTCAATGGGGAATACGTCCGAAGAGTTCTTCAACACCTTCCAGGTGAAGAGCAAGGGGGGCGGATTTCCAAATTCTACCCATCTGACCGTTAAAGGCCTGATTAAATCCAGTTCGACCCGCCCGAGCTGTGTGCACACGACCATCAGATTGTAGTCGGAGTATTTCTCCGATCGCTCCCCCGTCGTGGCCGAACCATACAGGATCACCGAAACCAGCGAGTCGTCTAGCAAATCACGCAATTGTTGAGTGAAAATCTCCGGGGTCATGAGAAAAGACGAGTTCTAGGCCAATGGATTGAATAATGCCAGCCTGCTCTTAATGCTTCCGCAACATAGCTTTAATCCCTCCATAACGCTTGCCAGTCGAACCCAATCTACTCAAAAGTTTGCCTTCGTACGGACTGCTTCCTCTAGCGGAACAGCCTCGACGCGCCATCCCGGATGAATGAGCTGCCAAAAATCTCCATCGTCACTCCCTCTTTCAATCAGGGAGCCTATCTGGAGGAAACGCTGCAAAGCCTCGTTAATCAGGACTATCCTAACCTGGAAGTAATCATCCAGGAAGGCGGATCGACGGACCAGTCAGTCGAGATCGCAAAGCGCTTCGTCCGCCAACATCCTCGCCTGTTTAAGCTCTTCGTGGAAGCCGATCATGGACAGGCGGACGCGCTCAATCGCGGATTCGCGAGGGCCACCGGAGAGATCCTCGGATTTCTCAATTCTGACGACACCCTACTGGATGGCTGTCTAAATCGGGTCGCCCTCGAAATCGATCCCGCGCACAAACGATACATCGTCTTTGGCCGAAGTCTCTTTTTCGGAAACGACCCCGCCAAAGAAGGGAAGGACCATCCTTTCCAGTACACCTCCCACTTTGACCAACTCGCGATCTGGAAACGGCGCTACAATCAAATCCCGCAACCTTCCACCTTCTGGCACCGTACCGTATGGGAAACCTGTGGTGGAATTGACGCCACAATTGCGCACGCCCTGGACTACGATCTGTTCTGCCGTTTCAGCAAGACATACCGCTTCCATCCCGTTCCGGAAGTCTGGAGCCGTTACCGCCTTCACGACTCCTCCAAAACCGTTAACAAAACACGGGACACTCTCATAGAGGAGTGCATCGAGATCAGTCGCCGCTACTGGGGATCGTGGCTGACCCCTCTTCGCTGGCGTTGCGAGATTTCGCACAGGCTCTATCAGAGGAGCCGACGCCCCCAAGCGATTCAAGCCGTTCGAAAAGCAGAAGCGGCTATCTTGAAAAAGGCGCCATTCAAGGCCTTTCTCCTCAGCCTCGTCGCCGCTTGGAAGGCTCCACTCGAACTCGCTCCCCGAATTCTCTACCCCATTGCAGCGACCCGAGGATGGACCAAACTCGCCCGTCGCTTCCAAGCCTCGCCGCCTGAAGATCTCTGCCCCAACCAGTGGATCGGCCCCTTTTACGAAACTCGTATCTCCCTCCCATCAAACACAGTGATGATCCAAGTCGAAATCGAGATCCCGGAAACCTTCTCTAACACCGATTTCCAAGCCGTTGTCAAAATCGAAGGAGAGGCGAGCTCTCACTGGAAAAAGAAGCCCAATCGTCGCTGGGAGATGGAAAT
Organism: Verrucomicrobiia bacterium; assembly: GCA_030424825.1. Classification (GTDB taxonomy): domain Bacteria; phylum Verrucomicrobiota; class Verrucomicrobiia; order Opitutales; family Opitutaceae; genus Pelagisphaera. The sequence continues at coordinate 1,167 of JAUHWE010000380.1, read as the reverse complement.
TCCGGTCCCCCAAAACGCTTCGAATCCCACGCCCGTCCTGATTACGAGCAACCAGTACTTCGTTCCCCAGCTCACAGGCGAAAACGACGACACCCGCCTCCTCTCCCTCCAACTCCTCACCCTCCAACCCACCTTGGATTCAGCCTAGTTATCTGCACTTTAACGCATAAACGTTTAGGGGTTAAAGTGCAGACAATGGGGTGAGAGAATACAGTCGCCGAAAGCGTTTTGGACCCCTGCTTCGTCGTTAATCGAATCTCCAAGCTTGCGGCACGGGATTGTAATTGCCTGAGTGGGCGCGTGCAAAAGGTTCTAGTCGCCATGTCTGGGGGCGTTGACAGCAGCGTCGCGGCTTTGCTTCTGCAGGAGCAAGGCTACGACGTCGAAGGGGCCTACATGAAAAACTGGATCAACGAGGACGAGATCCTCGGCGACTGCCCCTGGCAGCAGGACATTGAAGACGCGGCGGCGGTGGCAGATCAGTTGGGGATTCCCTTTCGCGTCGTCAACCTGATGCAGGACTACCGGACCCGCATCGTCGACTACCTGCTCGAAGGGTACCAATCGGGCGTCACTCCCAATCCAGACGTCATGTGCAATCGGGAGATCAAGTTCGGTGTCTTTCGGGACTATGCGGTGGAACAGGGATTCGACCGCGTGGCAACCGGACACTACGCAAGGCTGGAACATGGCCCAACGGGACCCTCGATTCTCGAGGGGGTGGACAAGAACAAGGACCAGACTTATTTTCTGGCCCTCATGAAGCCAGAGCAGGTCCGCTACGCGCTGTTTCCGATCGGCCATCTGGTGAAGCCGGAAATTCGGGCCCTCGCCCAGAAGGCCTCGCTCCCCAACGCCGGCAAGAAGGACAGCCAAGGGATCTGCTTCATTGGGAATATCAAGATGCAGGACTTTCTCCGGGAATACGTTCCCGACCGGCCCGGCCCCATACACCGGGCTGAGGACGATGCCTTGCTGGGGGAGCACAAGGGGCTCCACTACTTTACGATCGGGCAACGCAAGGGCATCGGCATCCCCTCCAATACGGATCATCAGAACTACGTCGTGGTCGGCAAGGATCAGGAACGCAACGCCCTGCTCATCGCCTTCGAGTCGCCCGACGCGCCCGGGCTCTACGCCTCGCGCTGCGCAGTCTCCGGACTGAGC
>JAUHWE010000379.1 GCA_030424825.1 Verrucomicrobiia bacterium | reverse complement strand
GAGGAAGCTCCCTTCGCCGTCCGGTCCGCGGTGTTCGATTGTTTTTAGCATCCGAGATATTGTATAACTATCTTCTGGATACATCGGTTTAACTGAAAACATTCCTGCGATTCCGCACATGATTCTATTCGGTTATCAAGGGTGACCTTTGGGGCGACGCACCCACTGGTTCTTACTTTACGGTCGGTATTTCCTTAGGTAGTCGATTCAGGCTGCCACTTACGCTTATTAGTAGTGCTTGGCGCATAAAGACGGCCCCGTGGGCTTGGGAAAAATAAAGGTTGTGAGCAGTATCGTCCAGACTGCAGTCGAGTTCCGACAGTCGGGCCAGTGGATGAAGAATAACCGCATCCTCTTTTAGGTCACTATTCCTGTTGAGCTGGTATTCGCTGTCGAGATTCTTGTAGCTGTCCCCAAGAAACGCGATCGAGTTCATGTAAATGATATCGAGCTTGGAAACATGTTTTTGCATGTCATTGGTGACTTGGTACTTTATTCCTGCTTTCTCAAGTTCATGAACGAGGTCATCTCCAAACGGGTCCGCCATCTGGGAGATTACAATCACTCGGCTGATCCGGTCCTGAAACATGAGCGACATCAATAGAAAGCTCTTGACGGCACGCATGCTTCCTGGAGTTCCCAGAATACCGAGGCGCATGCGTTTATTTCGCTTGCTGGGGTCGGGGCTAGCTAACTCCGGTTTCCATTTCAAAAGGGCGTACCAGTCGGCTAAGGATTGGGTCGGATGCTCGCCGCTACCATTGCCCGCATTGATCAGGGGGACCCGCAAGCTCTTCAATACCCGTTCCGCAGAATCGGTCTCAGTGTGACGCATGATGACCATGTCGCAATAGGCGTTAAACATCTCGCCAATGTCCTCTAGGGATTCTCCTTTGCGTACACCCGTCACACCTCCTTCTGGTATGCTTAGAACTTTCCCGTCGAGACGTAATACGGCACTCTCGAACGAAAGTCTTGTCCGGGTACTGGCCTCGAAGAACGCGGTCGTCACGATTTTACCGTCCATGATGTGGTAGGGAGCGATTTCGAAATTCTCTAAAACGGCTGCTAGTTTCGCGAGCTCGATTACCTCATCTCGCTCGAAATCCTTGACGCTGACAATTGAACGTCCCTCCAGCTTTTTAAGCACCGAAAGGTCGATCGGGTTGTTCTCAAAAAGGCTGACAGGTTTCGGCCTTAGCGTTTCCGTACCTTCTGGGGGCTCCAGAAATTCGATACGCTTGTTTAGTTCGAGTTTTTCGCTCATGCTACCAAAGGTTTTTCGAGATTATATCTTTGATCACCAACCAGAGTAATGCGACGATTCCTATCGCTGTTAAAAGCAGAGCGGAGAGTATCAATACTATGACTACTGTTTTGGAAAATAGAATCATGCTGACTCCCCCTCGCTTAACAGGTTCCATTGAAACTTCGTTTTTGAAAGTCCCATAGCGGTGAAGGTAATCAGCATCGAAACGATGGTAGCGATCAGCGACGCTGTGTACCACCCATATGCGAAGTAGGCGTAGAGCCCAACGGACGAACCGATTACCATGGATAGAACAGCTCCAGTCTCATTGGATCGGCTCCAGTAGAGCCCTGTTACCACCGGCCACACGGCGCTACCCACAAAGGGACCCGCAAAGAAAAGCACTGCCATTAAGCTGCCGACCCGGGGCAGGCAGATTAGCCAAGTCAGAACGCCCAATCCTACAATGATATACGTAGATACTTTACGAAGCCGTTGGTCATCTACCTTTGGGTTTATCATTTTCTTGTAGACGTCTTCCGCTAGCAAGTCGGATGTCGCCGCGAGCAAGCTGTCGATGCTTGATCCCAGAGAACAGAAGATGACAATAAAGAGTACGACCGCGCCGGCGGAGCCCAGAAGCTCGCCAGCTATCAGTGGTCCGGCCATGTCGATGTCGGTTATGTTGATGCCCAGGCTATTGCTGAAAAGAGCTGAAAAGCCGACCGCAAGGGGAATTGGCAGCCACAGGAGTCCCGCTAGTAAAAAGGCCTTTGAGACGACTTTTTTTCGGATAGCAAAAGCCCGGCTCCACCATACGTTGTTGTGGAAGACCTCGCCGAATCCGAAGAACATATTGTTGAAAAGCGAGAGCAGAGCGATGGGGAGCAAGGCGTTGAACAGGGCGGGTTGTGTTTGTACTGAGACATCGTAAGCGGCACCGAGATCGATGCGGGAGAGGGCTGCTACTGCGACTACAATAATACCGATCAGGATGATGATGCTTTGGATGAAATCCGTTCCGATCACCGCATAGAGCCCACCCACCAAGGTGTACAGCACACACACCAGTAAAATCAGGCTCATACCGTATTTATAGTGAATTCCGGCAAGGGCTTCCAGAACGATCCCACCCGCCATCGCCATCGAAACAAGCCATGCCATTGAGTAGAAAAATGAAATGCCTAGGAAAACGGACCAGGCAACCTTTCCGTAACGCAGGCGTATGAAGTCCCCTGAAGTGAAACCTCTTGGCATGAGATAACGGATACGGCTAGCCATAGGGGCAAATAGAAACAATCCGAAGCTGGCGGTTGTGAATGCGAGCAATCCCCAGACTCCCATCTTCAGGCCAAACTGAGGCACTACCATGATTGTATTAGACGTTACCCAAGTGGCCATGGCTGTCGCGGATCCAAAGGCGATGCCTACGTTTCGACCTGCCAGCATGAATCCCTCAAGACTTTTAGATTTTCGCCCCCAGTAGAGTCCAAGCCCCACCCACATTACTCCGAAAGTAATGAGCAAAGTCCAGCCGAGGCCGGGATTCAATATTGTCTCTCCTTGATTCATGGGATCCCTTTCTGGGCCTTGATTGCTTCTCTACGACCTAGGATAATGGTGAGAATTAGGACTACGAATCCTGTCGCTCCCGCTCCCATGAGTGGCCATACCATGGACATGCTGATGTATTTGACATCGACGACCAAATTGGTGTCTCCCCAATTAGGATACGGATTCTGGTTCGATTTTAGGCCTATACGAAAAACGTGCTGCCCTTCGCTTAGACCCGATACAAAGGAAGCGGTGTCCTGTCCTTCGTATATGAGAATTCCCTCAGGGGGACTCCCTGCTTGCCAGCGACGCACTTCGAAAATCGGATCTAATTGTTCTGGTGTATCCTCTGTTGCCCAAGTAAGGGAGACCGTACCATCGTCGGTCACGTAGCTTGGGCTGGTGGGATTTGTGAAGCGGACTTCCGCAGCTTTGGCAGTAAGGGGTATAAACACGAATGCCGCAATGATGCGAAGCGGCGTTCTCAAAAAATCGAGAGCGTGGTGCATTGAATCGTTTTAGTATAGGGGATTCAGGAGCCAGTTTCATCGACGGGCGGGGCCGTATCATGCCCACCCGCTTGCAAGTCAGCCGAGCTTTCGAGGATCGGAGCTGTGATGTCGTCGATGGTTTCCGCGACTGGTGTATCAATGCATTCGATTATCTTCTCGAGTGATAGGGCGATCGTCGCACGTTCCAGTTCTGGCAGCTGGTCGATCGCATCTACGAGATTCTCCTGCAATGGTGACGGCGAGCTGGCGACCATTTCCTTGCCCTTTTCGGTTAATGTAATTCTCACCCGACGGCGATCCCGTACGGAGCGTTCCCTAGCCAGTGCCCCTGCTTTCTCTAGGCGATCCACAATTCCAACCAAGGTGCTCGGGCTCAGAAAGACTTCACGGGACAAATCTTTGATTGTGAGTGGTCCAAGCTCGTCGAGCTTCAGCATACACAAGAGTTGCGGCACAGTCATTCCACACTGGGTCGCGAGTCGCTTCGAATAGCTGTCAATTGAGCGAATGATCCTTCGAAGCGAGCTAAGGATGCGTAGATCGTAGCGCTCACGTGGCACCACCGGTAATACCTCCTCGACGGATTCTTCTATTGGAGATGAGGAAGTCCCCGTGGTTTCCAATTTTTGGTTCATTTACCGTGCTTATACATTATTCTGACACGAATCATTCGTGTACGAACCATTAGGCATTCGAATCGCCTGTCAATCTCGAATCGATAGCCGTGCTAGAAAATAGCCCTACGGCAATATTCTCTATAAGAACTTATAAAGTATTTACGTTTTCCTTGAGATAGCGGTTTGGATTGAGCTCTGTCCGCGCCTTTTCAGTAACCTTGGTTGTGTGGCAGTCGAAGCTCTGATACGAGAAAGCGTTAGATCGTCAAGCGGTGGTTAGCAATGCGCTCTTGTTCGCTTTGGAAAGGTGAGTTCATCTGATCAAACATTGTGTGCGGAATGAGGCTAAATTGTGTACAATTAGCTGTTTTCCCTTGGACAGCGATCGGTTTTTATAAAGAGAGAAAAAAGGAAACTTTCTAGAATCTGTCGCAAGGGCTATCCTGTTGCCGTTGTCTCGGATTTCTGAGTATCCACTTTTGTGATTTTCCTTAATACATTTTGGGCGTAGATAATGGTGACGATGGTCATGGCAACGTTGATGGCGGCCATGCTGATCCAGAAGCCGTTGAGGTGAACTTGGAAGTGGGTTACGACGGCATAGAAGACTCCGAGTGGAAGGACGATCTTTCGAATCACAGATTCCACAAACCCGTAGATCGGTCGCTTAACTGCCTGGAGGAAGCCGGTGTGGACAAAGGTCATGACGTAGGCCCATTGGATCATAGCCATGATCCGGACGTAGGTCGTGCCAAGGGTTACGACTTCAGGATCAGGTGTGAATAGCCGGACTAGGGGAGTGGCAAACAAGTAGATGAGAACGGATGCCGCCAGAATGAGAAAAATCCCGTATTTGACACACAATTGCATGCATTCTTTCACTCGGTCGATTTTTCCTGCACCGTTGTTTTGTCCGACTATGGATACAATCGCGGCGCCGAGACCGATGGCGGGCAGCAATGCGATCTGCTCAATGCGAGTTCCGACCCCGAACGCGGCTACGGCCGCTTGTCCGTAGAATTTGAGATAGTAGGTAGTGACGAAAAAGCCCAGGGCGATCGACATCATGCTGAAGCTGGTCGGGATTCCTTGGCGCAGGATGTCTTTGTAGATGCCGAGATCCGGTTTCATCTTGGCGAGGGACTCAAGCTTCACGAAGCCGCGTCGCAATGCCACCGAGAAGAGAAAAGAGCCGCCCAGCGCTTGAATAATGACGGTCGCCCAGGCGATCCCGGGAATGCCCAAAGCGGGAAGCCCGAAACCTCCATACAGAAACCACGGGTCGAGGATGAGATTGAGGAAGAAGCCGGCAACGAGCACTTTTCCGAAAGTCTTGCTGTCACCATGGGCCAGCAGGATCGA
>JAUHWE010000378.1 GCA_030424825.1 Verrucomicrobiia bacterium | reverse complement strand
CTATACCACCCAAAATAGAAACTCGTATGAACTCTCGTCGCGACTTTGTTAAATCCACCCTCGGCCTTACTGCAATCGCAGCAACCGCTCAATGGAAACTGTTTGGAGCCCATCATGAAAAAGGTGAAAAGTGGTTCGATATTTCACTCGCCCAATGGTCGCTGCACCGAGCGTTTAGAGGGGGCGATTTGGACGCGATGGATTTCGCAAAGATTTCCAAGGGGCAGTTTGGCATCAATGCGATCGAGTATGTGAACCAGTTTTACATGGACAATTTTACTGGGAAAGTGGTCCGTGAATTGAAGAAGCGTTCCAAAGGAGAAGGCGTCCGCAACGTACTTATTATGTGCGACCGTCTTGGTAAGCTGGGAGATCCGGATAAGTCAGCTCGATTGAAGACGGTTGACAACCACAAGGTATGGGCGGAGGCGGCTAAAGAGCTGGGCTGCCATTCGATTCGGGTAAACGCAGGATCTTCTGGAAGCTACGAAGAGCAAATGAAGTTAGCGGCGGACGGTTTGAGTCGACTGGGTGATTTTGGCGAGACGCTTGGGATCAACGTGATCGTGGAGAATCATGGCGGATTTTCCAGTAACGGAGCGTGGCTCGCCGGAGTCATGAAGAAAGCCAGCCATCCTCGTGTCGGCACGCTGCCGGACTTTGGCAATTTCATAATCGACCGCAAGACCGGGGAGAGCTACGATCGCTACAAAGGAACTGCGGAGCTTATGCCTTACGCGAAAGGGGTCAGCGCAAAGGCGCACGATTTCGACGACGAGGGAAATGAAGTGAACACAGATTTCAAGCGGATGCTGAAAATCGTCAAAGATGCGGGATATCGCGGCTATATCGGGGTTGAGTATGAAGGCCGGGAAACGAGTGAAGCGGAGGGTATCAAGCTGACGAAAAAGCTTCTCCAGCGAATGGGCGGCAGGTGAGCGCGGCTTCATTGCTCCACCTGTCTACTCGATAGGGGAAAATCGGGCTGAGCCGTCATTTTACGTTCGATATTCTTATTCACGCCTTCCCCTTTTTAATTAGGCTCCCGATGGGGAGCGGGGACTTTACTGTGCGACGAAAAAATGCGTTCTGACGTGCTGGTTTCGACTTGATTGGGCAAATTGAGATTCATGGATTCCTCTACGTAGTACGGGCGTTCGCGAGGTTAGAACGGGCGGCATTAGTGGGATATCCAGACTGAAAAGCTACTAGGGTTGGGGTGTGCGTACGAATACTCCAGGAATCATGAGTAAAATCCTTCAGTTGACCTAACTTGTTGACGATTCGAAGGGGTGTCTGGGTGCAAGGTGTTGGCGGGCTACGCCAATCAAGCATTCTCAGGCGCAATCGAGCGAATCAATGAATCCAATTAAAACGGCGCCAGTCTCGGCTATATCTGATTCCAGAAGTCTGGTTCAGCAGAGCAATAGCTAGAGAAAAGATGCAGTCACCACAGGAATGTTGAGACGGTTGAAATGAGTGAACTGGAGAAAGAACCGACAAGAAAGAGCCGCCTGAGAGTCGTTCATCGCCTTGCCATCACCGCTGCACTGCTACTGATCCCGATGGGGCTTCTGGTGTACCTGTACGTCGGAGGTATCAATCGGGAAGTTGAGAAAACGCAGGAGGCTTTGAGCGGATTGGATTGGGCCATCCGGATGAATGAAATCAGGAGAACGGTTCTTTCAGATGATCGGGAGATTCGGTACCGCTTTGACCATATCAAAATGTTGATGAATCGATTGTCAGAAGACTTGATCGCTGCGGGTATGGTTAGGGAGGAGAACCAGGCTTTTCTGAAAAGCGCCCAGTTATACAGCGAGAAAGAGTCGGATCCACTGGATCTTCGTTGGCGCCGGAAGATTTTAAAAGATCTGGATTTTGCGAGCAGCCGAGTTAGACGCTCGTTGGGCTATTCAATCAGCTCCGTACTTAAGATTGATGAAGTGTCAGATGTATTGTTCTCACAAATACCTCGATTCTCAACTGAGGTATATAAGGTTAATTCCTGGATCAAGGATTCTCTAGATCAAAATGATAGTGAACGGGCGTTGAATTCGATACAGGTCCGAACCGTAGCCCTCGTCCGTCTTAGATTGATGGGCGAAGATATGGAGAGGGTGGCCAAAGACTTGGCTGGAATGGTTGAGCAACCTGCGGAGTTGAAAGATAGATGCAATGAACTAAATGGAGGTTTTCGCTATTATGAGGCCGAAGCGAGGCGTCTACTTGCTATAAAAAGCGATTTGGCTAAGCAGGCAATCCTAGGGCAGATTCAGAGTTCTGATATCGCAGCTGCGGATTCAGAAGAATATTGGGAATTGGGAAAATCTCTTTCTCTTGAAATCTTGGCTTTGTCTGGCTTACTAGATTCGATTCTCAGGGAAGAAATTGTTGGTTACCGGAAAATGGTGACAATCAAACGAAACGAAATTCTATGTGTTATTGGATGTTTAGCGATTCTGATCTTTTTGATGGTTTACTATATCGTGAAAAACCTCGTTGTTGTTCATGAATCGCTCAGCCAGCAAAATAGGATTCTAGAAAGAAAGATACGAGATCGGGTCGTTGAAATTGATCGAGCCCGCTCTCGAGCGCTCAATGCTGCTACCAGTGCGGAGAAAGAACGGGGACACGCAATCGAACTGAACAATGTTCTGCATGAGCAAATAGAAATCTCAAACGCGTTGGCACGTAAGGCGGTTGCGGCAGAAAAAGCGAAGTCACAATTCCTGGCTAATATCAGCCATGAAATTCGAACGCCCATGAATGGTGTGATTGGTATGACTCATTTGCTTCGTGATTCGGGCCTAGACGAAGCTCAGTTGGAGCATATCGATACTTTGCAGCATTGCTCAGAGGCGCTTTTGAATCTGATCGACGATGTCCTCGATCTTTCAAAAATTGAATCTGGCAAGTTGAAGATTGAAGAGGCAGAAGCCGACTTAAACGAAGTCATCTCGAAAACAGTGGCATTGTATGCCCCAGCCGCCCACGAGAAATGCCTAGAGTTTTTGTGCTTTTATCCTCTCTTGCAAAAACGAAAGCTCGTGCTTGATTCCCATCGCCTGCGGCAAGTGATCTCAAACCTGATCAGCAACGCGATTAAATTTACTGAAAAGGGTTCGATACGGTTCGATGCCGATATCGTAGAAGAAAAAGACGACCAGGTTGTCGTGAAATTTGCGGTACGTGATTCTGGAATAGGAATTTCAAAGGAAAACCAGAAAGGCTTGTTTAACCCATTTGCTCAGGCAGATGGATCGACAACTCGAAAATTTGGCGGTACGGGTCTGGGACTGGCGATTTCTAAGAAGCTGGTCAACATAATGGGAGGAGAACTGGTGGCATCCAGCGAAGAAGGGTTGGGTTCCGAGTTTTCCTTTTCGTTATCCTTTCGCAAGGCAGGCTCAAGTGCTCCGGATCACCTTGGAGCGAGCAAAAGCGGTAGCCAGGTATTAGTGGTATCTCGATCGAATGAAGTATCTGAATACTTGAAAAAAACGGTAGAATACCTAGGTGGCGAATGTGAATTGGCGACGGACTGGAACATAGAGCGTGCCAGTGATGCTTACCGTGTCGTTTTCGTAGGCGAAAGTCTCCTCCAGTCAGATGAGGTGGGAAAACCTGATCGTTCCCCGCCACGTGGTAAAGTCGTTGTGTTGGGAGAGGGTTGGAAAAACGAGCCCCCTAGGCCTATCGGAAATCTCGGAAATTTGAGTTGGCTTCAAAGGCCCTATGAACTGGCCGAACTCGGGGCGCTGATTTTGGATGCTCCCGAAGTGAAACCTGTTCTTACTGCACGGCCCCGTGCTGATGCTATCGGGTTTGAGGATGCTCGTGTTTTGCTTGTGGATGACAACGAGATTAATCTCCTAGTGGCCGGCGGTTTGCTGGAAAAGTACGGTATAAAGCCGGATAAGTTGGATAGCGGAGAATCTGCCTTGGATATGTGCACAAAAAATAGATACGACATCGTATTTATGGACTGTATGATGCCCGGTATGGATGGTTATCAAGCGACCAAAGCAATTCAGTCGGACAATGCTTCTCTCAACAAGGAAACACCGATAGTTGCCTTGACCGCGAATGCCATGAAGGGAGATCGTGAAAAGTGTCTTGAGGCTGGGATGAGCGACTATCTTTCGAAGCCTCTTCGGGTCCCCGAACTTGAGCAGGTGTTGAGGCGTTGGCTTGGAGGCAGCAAGGAAGGGCCAAAGGATTCCGAACTGATCGATCTGTCGATTATTAGAGAAGCGTTCGATCTAAATGACGAACGAGCGCTTGCTTCGTTTCTCGCGGCCTTTGTCGAATCGCTTAATGAAGATATTGCAAACCTGGAAAAATCGATATCGGGTGAGGGTGATCTCGCAGAGATAAAGCAAATTTCAGGGAAAATTAGAGGGGCTGCTGCCGACTGCGGAGCCGAGCAACTCTGCCGAATGGCAGAAAGCATTGAGAAGGCCTGCCTTGAGGGAAGATCGGAAGATGCCGTCAGGCTTTTCGAGGAAATCAGGCGGTTATCACGTCTTACTCAAGAAGCCATGGCGGAAATGATCTCCTAGCGGAGTATTCGCTAGGATCGAGGATCGAGAGCCGTTGGCTAAGTAAACCCAATCGGGAGCCTGCTCTCTGCAGTGGGAACGATTTGTTCTCGGGTCGAAATTGCTTCCGTATTTGAGAGGGGCGAATCCTCTTGTCTTCGAATTGGGGGCCTTTTATCGCTAGCCCCTTTTAATTCAAGAGAGCAATGTCTACGGAACTAAATCAAAGCTACGATCCGAAAGAAGTGGAATCCAAGTGGTACCAAGCCTGGGAGGACAAGGGGAGTTTTCAGGGAAACGTCCAAGACGGAAAGGACTCTTTCACTATTATGATTCCGCCTCCAAACGTGACGGGCATTCTCCATATGGGTCACGTTTTGGATAATACCTTACAGGACATTTTCATCCGGCGCGCGCGGGTGGAGGGAAAGTCATCGTTGTGGTTTCCGGGAACCGACCATGCATCGATCGCCACGCAACATAAGGTCGAGAAAGCGCTTCGGGACGAGGGAACTTCCCGCTACGAGCTGGGCCGGGAGAAGTTCCTGGAGAGGGCCTGGAAATGGTCGGACGAGCATGGAGGCATCATTTTTAATCAGCTCCGAAAACTAGGGGCTTCCTGTGATTGGCGCCGGTCCCGGTTTACCATGGATCCCGAGTATCAGCGTTCCGTGCAGGCATCCTTCGTGGAGTTTTATAATCGCGGCTATATCTACCGCGGAAAGCGGTTGGTGAATTGGTGCCCCGCTTCG
>JAUHWE010000377.1 GCA_030424825.1 Verrucomicrobiia bacterium | reverse complement strand
ATGATCCCGTAGGTTTCTATCCCCAATGTCCGCAAATCTGAGAACGGATCTCGGGATCGTTTAGAGGACTATAAATAGTTACTGATTCTAATTGAGGACGGGATAATCATAACGATTCTTCTACAAAAAGCCGAAGCCACTGACAAGCTTCGGACTATTGAACCGAATGAGAATAAGTTCGGACATGCGAATCGTTTAGATCGTCATGGGTAAAGAGGGACTGGTTCCTCGCTTCGACATTCAAGTTTTAGTCCGGGCGAAAAGCGAATTGCGTTTAGGGCAGACTTGCTATGATTGCGGTTTCATGAACGGAGCACGGTTTACCCTTATTCGACCGATTGCGGCTATTTTCTTGTCGATTGTCATCTTTGCGATTCAGGCTGACGGGGATACGGACCAGCCGAATGTCATCATAGTCATGGTAGATGACATGGGATTCGCGGGACCGAGCATAGAGCCGTACAACAACTCAAACTACCGAACACCGGGCATGGACCTTCTGGCGGAGGAGGGGATGCGATTTACCGATTTCCATTCATCGGGAACCGTCTGCTCACCCACTCGGGCCGGTTTGTTGACGGGGCGTTATCAGCAGCGTACCGGCATCGAGGCAGTCATTCATCCCTATTCCGAGCATCCCGAACACCGGAAGGGGTTGAGAAAGAGCGAAGTTACCTTTGCCGAACTTTTCAAGGGCGCGGGGTACGCCACGGGAATCGTTGGCAAGTGGCACTTAGGTTATCCGAATAACAATTCTGAGTTTCACCCTGAAAATCATGGGTTCGACTATTTCAGAGGCTATCACAGTGGTAACATCGACTACATCAACCACTGGGGAGACCATTACGAACATGACTGGTGGCATGGGCAAAATGAAACGAAGGAAAAAGGGTATTCGACGCATTTGATTAACCGCTACGCGTTGGAGTTTATCGAGCAGAACAAGGACCAGCCTTTCTGCCTCTACGTCGCCCACGAATCTCCTCACGCGCCGGTGCAAGGACCGGACGATCCGGTTCAGCGAGGACCTGGGGCGAAAGTCCGTGAGACTCCTGCAGCCGAAGCCATGAAGCAAATGATCCTCGAAATGGACAAAGGCGTCCGGCAGATTCGCGACAAGGTGGTGGATCTGGGCCTGGAGAAGCGCACGCTCATTTTCTTCCTTTCGGATAACGGCCCTGCTTCGGGCACGGCCACGGACAGCGAAATGTGGCGAGGCAAAAAGGCATCGGTTTATGAGGGAGGCCATCGGGTGCCTGCCATCGCGTGGTGGCCCGGAAAGATAAGGTCGGGTAGCATTACTGATACGCTATCCATTAGCCTCGATTTGATGCCCACCATGCTCTCGGTAGCGGGAATCGAAATACCGAAAGGGCGGCTGCTGGACGGGGTAGACTTGTCCTCCGTATTATTCACTGAAAAGGATTTGCCGCCTAGACCGCTGTACTGGGCAAGCATGGGAAATGGGGGCCAGCGATCGGAGGCGATGAGGGACGGACCATGGAAACTGGTCGTGCAACACCCCGGTGCCAAGGAGGGGACGTTTGAGAATGAATCGGTGGAGCTCTACCGGCTGGATCGCGATCCCGGAGAAAGAACCGATCTTGCCCAGCAGGAAGCGGATCGAACCGCAGATATGCTGGCCCAGTTGAAAGAATGGTTTTCCGACACGCAGCGAACGGCTACACCACAGCCCGGTGGCTGGGAACAGTCGAAAAAGACTGCGGATGTTTTAAACGCTGAGTTTAAGCAGTTCCAAACGTCGCGTCAAAAGGCGTACGACGAGCGATCGCATCCTTTGCAGTCAACCCCTTCCGATACCGAGACCCCGGCACTCCTGCGCCCCTTGGTCCGCCCAGTTTATCCGGTACTTCCTTTCGAAAGGGGCTTTGCGGTCGAAAGCGGCCAGACGGCGGTGATCCTTGGCAGCACCAATGCCTACGAGTGCGGCAAGCGGGGCTATCTCGAGACCTTGCTTTTAGCCGCCTATCCCGATTCCCGGTTGCGGTTTCGGAATATGGCTTGGCAAGCGGATACGGTTTATCGACAACAACGGCCACGGAATTTCTTCGAAGTCAACGAGCCGGATTACGGTGAGCGGGACAACCGGATGAGAACAGAGGCCGATATCGTGTTTCTTTGGATGGGGCAGTCCGAATCGCTTGACGGCGTGGAACGGGTCGAGTCCTTTGCGGAAAGCTATCTGGAGCTATTGAGGGAGGTCGCGGTTTTTACTGCCCGTATTGTTCTCGTGACGCCTGTGCCCTTCCATGATGTAATGAGCTTCGACAACCAGGCTCAGTCGCGAAACGAAACGCTGGCGGTCTATGTGGATTCCATTAAAAAAATCGGTCGAGAAAACAATCTCCCCGTGGTCGATCTTTTTAGAACCTTTAATTCTGAATACAACGGGAGGGATTGGTCGCGCAATGGGCTTCACCTCTCGCAGGAAGGGCAGTGGCTAGCGGCCAGGAGCATCGCCGCGCAGCTTGGTTTCGCGGATGACTTGGCTTCCGTAAATTATAATAGGAAAGACGGTTCTCTAAATCCTGCTTCCGTTGACTCCTTGCGACTTCTCGTTGAGCGTAAAAACGACCTGTGGTTAAGCTACTGGCGTCCTACCAACTGGGCCTTCCTTTACGGCAACCGCCAATCCCAGCCGAGCAGTCACGATCACATAAATCGTGATACTCGATGGTTCCCGGATGAGATTTTATCGATCATTCCCCTTATAGAAGAGACTGAGGAAACGATCTTCAGTTGGACTACTCGAACAGACAGATGATGCCATTGCTAGCCAGACTGCTTTTGATTGGGTTCGCGGCAAGCGCTTCGCTTGTCTACAGCCAGCCTCGAAATCGCCCTCCTTCCCAGTCCGTTTTAAAACCGGAGGCAGATAATTCGACTCAGGCGGAACTCGATTCCTTCGAAGTCGCCGAGGGCTATGCGGTCCACCTATTTGCCGATGAGACGAATGGCGTTGTGAACCCAGTGTGCATGTCCTGGGACGGAGCGGGGCGGCTATGGGTTTTGTGCACCTGGGCCTACCCTCAGTTGAAGCCTGTGGAGAATCCCGACGACAAGCTCCTGATTCTCGAAGATACGGACAAGGATGGGAGGGCCGACAAGACAACCGTTTTCGCGGACGGTCTAAACATGCCCACAGGTTTCGCCTTGGGGCATGGCGGGGTATACGTCGGCGAGGGTACCGACCTGATCCACCTAGCCGACACGGATGGCGATGGTGTTGCGGACTCGCGCCGCGTCGTGCTGACCGGATTCGGAACTGGCGATACGCACCAGAATATAAACTCTTTCACGTGGAGCCCGGGTGGAGAGCTGTTTTTCTGCCAGGGCTTGCACGCGTTTTCCCGAATTGAAACCTCGAGGGGAATCAGTCGGCTTGATGAGGACGGAACCTGGCGATTGCGTCCTCTGAAACTGCAACTCGATGCATTCAGTAAAACGAGCAGTGGCGCAAACCCGTGGGGCATCCTGTTTGGAAATTGGGGAGAACCGTTCGTCAAAAGCAATTCGACTGGAGTGTCCGAGTTGCTGCCCAGCATGATAAGTGCGGAACGGGCAACCAGAACGAGAGGGGGAAAGATGAAGATTGGAGAAACGCGCATAAAGTCCATGATCATTGAACTGGCTGAGTCGCCCCACCTTCCCGATGACATGCAAGGCGAGTTCCTGGTTGCCGGGTATTTCGCTAGAGACGTCAACCGCTTCCAGTTGGAAAAGGATTCATCGGGACACCGGCTCATCGGCAAGCCGGATCTAATGCGCTCATCGCACAACGCGTTTCGTCCCGTCGACATCCGAATTGGGCCGGACGGAGCCATATATATAGCCGACTGGTTTAATCCGATAATTGGCCACTACCAAGCGTCACTGCGTCACCCTGATCGGGACAAGACACGCGGTCGTATCTGGCGAGTCTCAGCCAAGGATCGGCCGCTTGCGAGAGCGCCCAACTTCGAGCAGTTGAGTGCCGACGAACTGTGTGAACAGCTTGAGTCGAACTGGCGGTATGAACGCTATCAAGCCAAACGTCGTTTGGCAGATATGCCCAATGATAGGGCGATCGCTGCCGTGCGTCGATGGATGGCTCGTTTGCCAGAGGACGACCCGAATCTCGAACGCCATTTGTTCGAGGCGATCGGAGTCTTTGAAGCGCACGAAGTAGTGAACAAATCACTACTGCAACGTTTGTTGAGGTCAACTGATTCGCGGGCACGCGCCTACGCGACACGGGTGTTAGGCCGATGGTGTTACCGAATCAAGTCTCCCCTCGAGTTGCTTGAGAGAATGGTGACCGACGAAAATTCGCGAGTTCGTCTGGAAGCGATTGTCGCGTGCAGCGAGATCGATGCGCCGGAATCGATCATCGTTGCGGCTAAGGCCTTGAACCACCCGATGGATCGGTTCACTCGCCACGCCCTTGAGCAAACTACATTCGCCTTGGCTTCCCAGTGGCAGCCAGCCCTCAGGTCGGGAAACCTCTCGTTCGAAGAGCCGGAGCATTTGGTTTTCGTTTTAAAAGAAACGGCAGACCAGCAAACCGTGGCTACCGTTTGGGAATTGCTCGAAGCGAATAAAATGCCTCCCGATGACACGGAAAGCTTGATGTCACTTCTGGTGGAAATTGGAAACGAGAAGGACCTTCGCTGGGTTTTGGAAAGAGCGGAAGCGCTTCCAAGTGTGCTTAGAGAATTCGATGAAGCCTTCCAAGTTCGGCAAATCAAACCCGCTGGGGATCTCGCTAAGCCCCTAGGCCGTATCATTCTTAGCCAAGATAGAGACGCTATGCTCCAAGCGATTCGACTGGCGGGTCTATGGAGAGTGGAGGAACTGACAAACCAGATTTTGCAGGTGTATTCGGATGACGGCAACTCACCTCGGCTTAGATCAATGGCTCTCGAATCTTTGGGTCACTTGATGGGCTTGCGAGCCTTGCCGATGATGCGTGAAGCGCTCGACGATTCTAGCGTGGCGATTCAGCAGGCCGCCTTGATCACACTCTGCGAGCTCGACATCGCTATCGCTGCTGAGGAAGCAAGCGAGATATTGCGTCAATCGGACAATGAAGCGGATACGCGTCGAATACTGACGCCGTTTTTTGGATACGAGAAAGGATTGGCGAGCCTTAGCAGTGAGTTGGTGAAAAAGCCGATTGCGGTGGAGGCTGCTGAAGCTCTCCGGAGCGCGTTGGCGGCAGCGGGCCGGCACGATTCAGAATTGGATAGCTGGTTGCTTTCAAGCGATAAGAACGGGTCTGCGTTGGGTGCGATTGCCTAC
>JAUHWE010000376.1 GCA_030424825.1 Verrucomicrobiia bacterium | reverse complement strand
CACGCCTCGATTGGAAAAGGCGCCGGTAATCGCCTACTTCTCGGACGACTTTCAAAAGCCCTTGCCCTTTCGGGCAGACGTGGCGGTGGATATAGATTCTGTCATGGAGATAAAGATACAGATGCTCGCTTGCCACGCTTCCCAGTTCTTCGAATGGCTCCCTTGGATCGATCGACATGGAATTGATATGCCGGATGATCCCGATAAGCGACTGGGCGCTCTTGCTCGATTTGCTCACGGATTCAGCCGCCCTAGTGAAGAGTCGCGCGAACTCCTGAAACGCTATTATGGCGACGGGCGAGGATGCGGTGTCCTCAACGCGGAGTCCTTTGAAGCCTGCGAGTATGGGGCCGAGATGGATGGAAGCGCGATTCGGCGTTTATTTCCGATGCTAGGGTAGCGCTATGTGTTGGGTAGAGAGCTATCCACCGGATTCCGGATTTAGTCGTAGAGCTCGCCACACTAAATTCCGGCTCGTGGCAAGGAGTCTGTTTGCCATCCGTTCCAATAGCAATGCGGGCCGGTCGGCCATCGAAGGGAATGGTTCACTTCTCGACCTATACATAAGAAACCCGAGTGAACAAAAGACCTCCTACCGTCTCAAGTACAGCGATCCGTAGGATGTATTTTATTTTTGGTGTTTCAATGATTCAAGATCTGGACCGACAATCATGCAAATGCGGGCAATCTTTGATTGCAGCCGAGGGTCTCGTTTCAGGTGATAAACAATGGGACTATGCGAAACGGTGGTTCCAGAAATGATAGAGCAAACTGCGAATAGATTCTAAGCCTGGCTTAGCTCAAGGGGAGTTGTCACCTGACTTTCTCTTGACTTCAACTCTTGCATTTAACTACCTTTTCGATAGAATTACTTTTAGTAGTTGAACCAAGCTTAGGCGTTTCAAAACTGTCTTGATGCGATGAAATACATACTGATCTACTTTTGTGCGACCGTAGTGGTCGCTTCCGCACAGGAAGCGCTTAGAATCGAAGAACCGATAATCCGTCCGAGCGGAGAGGTTACCCTTGCGGAACGTGGTTTCGAGAACGCTCGCCTCGTCCACTCCGGAGAGCGAATGGACTACTACATCGAACCCGGTCAACGTGGCCAAAATCAACACATCTTCATCCATAAGATAAAATGGGAGGAACGTCGCCCGATCATCGATTTGAAGAATGGCTCATACACTTACGACCCTGACATGATCGCGGAAATGGAGGTGGCTATAAGGACAGGCGGTGCCTTTGAAGACGCTTTACGGACGCAGCGGGATGGTCAAGTCCGGTACCGGCGTAATCAATTTGGAATAGGGACGTTGCATTACTACCAAGGCTATTCCTCACCTTATTCTCTTAGCAGGAATTCCCAGGAAAGAAACTATGAGCGACCAATTGCTCAACTTAGAATACGTAACGCAGGAGGCATTGAGAGTTTCTCGATCGATCGGAAAAGTCTTGGGGGACAGAACGGTGTGCCGGGTTCGCCAATTGCGGCCTGCATGAAGGATCAGCGCAGTTTGACAGATACTACCCTCCAGGATGCTTGTCGCACCTGTGGAGGAAACCTCGATGAACTGGATGAATACGAGTTGCTACTTCTCACAGTAGGAATCGCCGAAGCCCGCGAAGTAGGCAGAGGCGAAGGCGTTCGCTATTACTCGATTCTAGGAATGACCCAGAATTTTGTGGCAGCCATTTACGATGCTGACGCCAATGACAAGATTGCCCCATTGGTTCCCCATCCGACAATTGACCATTTGAAAGTATATGATCTCGAACCTCTCAAAGCTGCTCTTGATGCCCTCGACCCGGAACGAATAAGTGGTAATGGACAGCGTAGGGCAAAGGTCTGGAGATTCGCTTTGGGAGTCGATTACGAATCGCTTCCGTTCAACGTTACTTATGGGAAAAAGGGTCATACGCTTGTCACGTTGGGGGCTAGTGTTATCGAATACGCTGACGGTTCGATTTCGTCTGTGGGGTCCTTCGATCCCTACAATCCTGCGCCTCAAAGCGTAACTGAATTTCTCCGAATACGTGACGAGGCGCTGAGACGCAGTGAGATCGTAAAAGCGGTCAAAGGTGCGGAAATGAATAGGGATGAATTGCGTGCCGCCCTCGAGATCGCGCAAGCCAAAACCGCTGCGGCGCTCGGCTACGAAGTTCGACCGGACGCCTACTGGGATGCTTTTCGCGAAGACTACCGCCGTCAATTCGGCAATACTCCAACTACGATTCCCGCCAAGCAAGTACTAGATGGCGACTTCAACCCCGCCTACACGGTAGAGTCCGCTCCGCTCATTAGCCGCTATGTAGAATTGATGAACGATTATTGCCCGCAGGATCTTCCGGCAGACGCAATAGAGTTGGATGTCGTAACCACTCAAGGCGCACACATGGACGAGGGAGTCTATCAGCCACCTCGAGAGACAGGGCGCCGTACTCTAAAGGTGGACCCTCGTTTCGCTGCTGCGTTCGCAAGCAACCTAAACTCAGCAAACGACACGTCACCATCGGAAGTCTTCAATGCGTTAAGGCAGTTTTTTCAAAATGGCTCTATGACCTTCGATATCCCGAATATGGCTCTGTCCGCGTGGAGCGTCAACTATCTCTTCGAGCGAGAATCCTACAGTGGCCCCATCCTCAAGCAGTTCGGTGACAATCTGTACCGAATGATGAGGAATGAACCGTCGATTCAGTCGGAACGCGTCCTTCTTCTGGCGGAGATCGCTCCGGCATCTCCAGATGCTGCTTTTGACGAAAAACTACTCTTTCAAACGCTGGAAACAGACCCATCGCATGGGCTTGCCTGGTTTCGATTCCACAATACGCCAGCAGGTTGGTTGCCTCCTTCCCCCCAGGCACTGCTCAATCGAGCGAGTACGGACTACGTACCATTAACCTATCGCGCTCACACACAAAAAATGGCTCCGATCCGAGCCCACGCCACTATTGTCGAGCCGGGTCCAGATAGTTTGAAGGAAGTGGGTATATACATCTTTGGTGATACGCCGGGCAATACGAAGTTGTTCGATCTCAGCATCGCCACCAGTGGCCCCATTGCCACTCCTTCGGGCACGTATGACTTAGCCGATCCTGACAAGAGGTCAGCGATAAAGTATCGCTACCAGCAACTTGCCACCGCCTATCCGCCCAATTTTGTAGTAGAGTGCCGGTACCAAAACGGAAGCGTTCTAGCTTACTGGCTAGACAAGGTTCCAGCCGAAGCAGATCCGGATGTCCTCAAAAGCGAATTGATTAATCATCCGTTGCTCGCTATCGGTGCTCCTCGAGAAAGCTATCCGACAACCTACAATGGACCGACAAGTTTACTCGAGCCACTCGTGGAGTAGTGATTCGCATCGCACAAAGGAAGATTGGAAAATGTGCCATCGGGTCATGCCGATAAGTTTCTGTCCTGTTGAAACGAAGTGAATCGTAATTGTCTTAGTATTACCGTCGTTTCACATCTTTCGCCCAGTTTTCGTGAAGCTCTTTAAAGTGAGCGACGCGTTCTGGCTTTTCGCTGGCATAGTCCTTCACTTCCGGTTTTTCGTCGGCGAGGTTGTGAAGCGAGTAAACCATTTCGCCGCTTTGGCGGTTCTTCTTGGCGATGAGTTTCCAATCGCCTTCGCGTACGGCCCAATCCTCCCTCCAGTCGAAGTGAAGCACGGGATGCGAGGTGGGAGCTTTGGCATCGTGAATGATGGGCAGCAGGCTATGCCCATCGAGGGGATTGGGAGGTGCGGGTAGGCCGATGAGATCCAGAAGGGTGGGCATCCAATCCATAATTGTGATGGCTTGATCGCGGACGGCACCTTGGGGAAGCGCTTTGGGATAGCTGATGACCATAGGAACGCGCACGCCGCCTTCCAGAAACGTCGCTTTGTGTCCAATCCACTTGCCGGTATAACCACCCCCGCCATGGGCCAAATAGTAGTGACCGATTGGGTACCCGCTATTGTGATAGCCAACGGTAATGCCACTGTTGTTTTCTTCGGAATGGCCATTGTCGCTACTGAAAATGATAATCGTGTCCTCCCGTTGCCCGGTTTCGTCTAGTTTCTGGAGGATGCGACCGATTAGCCGGTCAACCGTTTCCAATACCCGGGCGTAGGATTGGCGCGGCATCTCGAGTTCTGGGTAGGCTTGCTTGAGTTCCTGCAGCGGTTGCTCGGGGTAGTGGGGGGAGGTTGAAGGCCACAGTCGCGAAAAACGGGACTTCACGTTCTGTGCCGATGTACTTGACAGCCTCATCAACCATCATGACCGGGAAGTATTCGTTTCTTCGATAAATTTCCTCGTTGTTGTCATAGAGATCGTGATACCCCTGTCCGTGTAGGAAATAGTGGGTGTAGTTGTCAATAAAGCCGGAAAGGTGTCCGAAGTGTTGGTCGAAGCCGGCTTCCTTGAGCACCTCAGCAAGGGTGAATTCCGAAGGGTCCATGTTGCCGAGGTGGGCGTCGCTTCCATTGCGGTCCCCTTGCAGCCAACTCTGAACTCCCCCGCGATTGGGATGTCGACCGGTGAGTAACGCTGCTCGCGAAGGACAGCAAACCGCGTGGGCGTAGGCCTGAGTAAAACGGATGCCTGTTTCTGCGAGAGAATCCATGTGAGGCGTGTTGAGGTCCTTCGCCCCGTAGCAGTTCACGTCGAGCGTGCCCTGGTCGTCGGTTAGGAGAATCAGAACATTCGGTTTTGAATTTCCTTGGGAAGAAGAAATCGGGAGGGCGAAGAGGGTGAGAATGAAAAGAGGTATTAATCGCATGATTAATTGGCAGAGGATCTTATAAACGACTTTTCAACAAAGTCGAAACCGATTGATTCTTTAGCGAGATCAAAGGAGCGACGCCTATTCGCTTTTTGGATCCACAGATCCTTGCAGATTATTTTTGAGAGTACGCTGGCATGCGGCGCCTTTTGCCTGGTGAATTCGGACTGGCATTTTGCGGTGAGACTTGCAGGGGGTTGCCTATTTTACGAGTCGCGTATCGCTTTAGAGGATATGCGACCGTACGATCTCAACTCGTGGGCCGATGAGAGGGAAGTCTGTGTGGTCTTGGATCTCAATTTGAGGAGAGGGTCACTTTTCTTTGACCCCGACTCCTATCTCCTTTGCCATTTCATGCATGCGCGCCAGCAGGGATTGGGCTATTTCCGGATTGTCTGCGGCTCGATTTATCCGCTCAAAGGGATCCGTCGCCATGTCGAAAAGTTCGAGTGCCCCTGAAGCGGTTCGGAGTTTCCAGTCCCCGGAACGCATGGCCTCCAGATCTCTTTTAAAATAGAAATACTCTTTCCTCGG
>JAUHWE010000375.1 GCA_030424825.1 Verrucomicrobiia bacterium | reverse complement strand
GGTCTCTGGAAGATTCGGGTACGATGATTGAAAACCTCATACCCTGGCACACCACTGCGATATTCATTGGAGCGACCTTGGGTGTTTCAGTCGGTGAGTACTGGCACTGGCAGTTTCTTTCTCTCATCAATTTCGCCGTCGCCATTACGCTTGCCCTGACTGGTATCGGCTGTTTCTACAAGGGACCACTGGTAGAAAATTCCGAGACTTAGCCTTCATACCCGATCGAGCTAAATCGATGGATGCCATCCAGTTCTAATCGCGCTTAGACAATTGCCGAAAACTGATTATCCGCTGCGACTCCTCGTCCCAAAGATGGTATCCGAAACAACGCAGGCTGTCACCAAATGTCACTGCTTTTACTTGCTGGAACATGGGGTTCGAGTAGTGGCAGGCCTCGAGATTGTAGTTGGGAATACGGGCACTAAGATGGTGAATGTGATGGAAGCCGATATTCCCGGAAAACCATTGGAAAAATCTAGGCAACCGATAGAATGAACTCCCTTCCATCGCTGCGGATACAAAACTCCAGTCGTCACCGCGACCCCAATACACATCCTCAAATTGATGCTGCACATAGAAGAGCCAGACACCGGCACTCCCGCTCACCAATAGAATGATTCCGTGAACCCACAAGTAATTGGTAATGCCAAATAGCCAAATCAATCCTCCCGCAACGATTAAAATACAGAGGTTCGTGCTGTGGATCGAGCGTCGTTCCTCTTTTCCGGAACCTGCGGTAGGAAATCGATTCGCAATCAGAATGAGATAGAGCGGCCCGGCGACCAACAAAACGAAAGGGTTTCGCGCCAGCCGGTAGCAAAAACGCTTCCAACGAGACGCGACAAGGTATTCCCGAACCGTCATCGTCCAGACATCCCCGATCCCTCTTCGATCCAAATCTCCAGAGGTCGCGTGGTGCCTCGCGTGTTCCCAACGCCAATGCTGAAACGGCGTTAAACTGAGAACCCCCGTCACAAAGCCCACGATTGTATTGGCGCGTTTCGAAGCGAAAAAGGACCCATGTCCGCAGTCATGGGAGATGATAAAGGTGCGGACGACCAGACCGGCAGCGAGAATAGCCAAGCCGAGCGTAAGCCATACTGAGAACCCAAGTGTAAGGTAGATCGCAAACCATGTGAGCGCATAAGCTCCCACAGAATTGACCACCTGCCAGCTTGCCTTACCGATATTGGGCTTTTGATATTCAGCCACGATTGCCTTCCATGCATGACTGCTGATTGAAGGATCCTGCTCACGATCTTTTTCGTGATTTGCTAATTCGATCATATTGAGACAAATATCTAACAATGACGTGTTTAGGAGGAGAATACGCGTAATAACAACCCTCGGATCGCGCACCATGATCGATCACCAGCCCAAATGTCAATAGGCCTAGGTAAAAGTAGATCGTTGCTCGGAATTCACAATGACTCAAATACCGCTTGATAACTTGGAAAACCTGTATGTCCCTTATTGAACAATGACTCTAGACCGTCCTGCAGTTGATCCTTCCCTTTTCCCTCTCGATCCGGAAACGGTTTTTTTAAACCACGGATCATTTGGTAGCTGTCCGACTGCCATTCTTGAGCATCAAAACGAGTTAAGGCAAAAACTTGAACGCCAGCCCGTACATTTCTATCAACGGGAGCTCGAACCTCTACTCGATCAATCACGAGAAGCCCTTGGAGCGTTCATCGGAGCTAACGGCCACGATCTCGTCTACATCGCCAATGCCACAGAAGGGGTAAATACCGTCCTAAGGTCATTGTCGTTCGAACCCGGCGACGAACTTCTTGTATCCAATCACGAATACAATGCCTGCCGCAACGCAATACACTTTGCTGCCGATCGTTGTGGAGCATCGGTCGCGACTATCGACATTCCCTTTCCGCTAAGCTCAGAAAACGAAGTCCTGGAATCGATCCTAGCAAAGGTTTCTGACAGAACTCGCCTTCTTCTCATTGACCATGTCACCAGTCAAACCGGTCTCGTTCTTCCCATTGAAAAGATCATCGAGAGTATGAACGAGCGGGGAATCGACACGCTCGTAGATGGAGCCCATGCGCCCGGCATGGTACCCTTGAACCTAGATAACCTAGGGGCCGCCTACTACACCGGCAATTGCCACAAATGGCTATGCTCCCCGAAAACTGCTGGTTTTCTACATGTGCGTAAAGACAAGCAGTCCGAGATTCGGCCCCTGACCATAAGCCATGGAGCCAATTCCCCGAGAACCGATCGATCACGATTCCAGATCGAGTTTGGATGGATGGGCACTCGGGATCCTTCGGCGGCGCTTTCTGTCCCCTTTGTGATAGATTACATGGGTAGGCAAGTAACCGGTGGATGGGCGATAATCATGGACCACAATCAGCAGCTAGCCTTAGCCGCTCGAAATTTGATCCAGCAAAAGCTCGGCATTCCGTCCCCGGCTCCTGATGGAATGATTGGTTCGCTAGCTTCAATTCCTCTTCCAGACTCACAACTGAAAACACCGTATCAATCACTCAAATACCTTGACTACTGGCAGGAACCGTTGGTGGAAAAACATAGAATAGAAGTCCCCGTCATCACTTGGCCAAATCACCCCAAAAGACTGGTCCGCATTTCGGCACAACTTTACAACAGCCTTCCCCAATACGAACTTCTCACCGATGCTCTAAAAGAACTTTGCGACAAGGCAAACCCCGCATAAGCTCAAAAAGTCCACCAACAGCAGTGTCAGCTATTATTAGATGAACAACAAATATGGAGTCTAGGCTCTATACAAATCTCTCCGATCGCTGAGTAGATCCACTCAACCCATTTAATCGCTCCCTATCCGCGAACGGCCAGTTTCAGGCGACCTCGGCCAGGCCGATAAATGAGGTGTGCAAACTTCGCCAAATCGAAACCTTCTCAGAATCTTTTCCACCGTTTTAGTTCTTTCAATCACCGCGACTTCCATCTCAGCGGATGAAATAAAGCTGCACGATGGCGTTGTCATTAGGGGTAAGGTCACCGCAGAAACCAGTTCCACCATCATGATGAAGACTTCGGGAGGGACGATTATGATTGAGCGTTCTACAATCGCGAATATGTCGAAAGCCGAAGCTGATACCAATCCTTCAAAGGGTTCCCCTAATCAAGTCCCTCAGCCCGTCAAATCGGACACTCCAGACCTTGGCCCCTCATTCTGGCCCCCAAAAATAAACCAAAGGTTTCCTGAACTGACTCTCTACAACCAACACGGGAAAATTGTATCGCTTTCGAAAATCGCCCGAGGACGCGTGATCCTGCTCGAACCGGTCGGCATGACTTGCCAAGCCTGCCAGGCTTTTTCGGGAGGCCACGAATACGGACCCTTTCGAGAGGTCAAGCCTCAATCGAATCTAGATTCCATCGAGAAATCCTTTCCGCAGTACACAAAAGGCAACAGCCTCGCCAATCCGCAAATCGTATTCGTCCAGTTAATACTCTTTAACATGGACATGGAAGCTCCTTCACCTCAAGAGATTCGCGACTGGGCGAAACACTTCAAACTCGCCCACAAACCCAACACCTATATTCTCGCTGGAACTCCAGAAATGGTGCGTCAAGATAGCTATGACATGATTCCCGGTTTTCTTCTGATCGACAAAGACTATGTTCTAAGAGCCGACGCAACTGGCCCCAATCCGAAACACAACTTGTGGCACGAAGTCCTTCCGAGCATCCCCCTTGCCTTACGCTAACTTCCTGAGTCTACATTGTTAAATGGACGAATGGTAGGGCAATGACCTCCGGGCGTGCCGCATAAGCAGATCATAAAAACGCGGCACGCCCGGAGGGCGTCGCCCTACCTAATAACAATCTTCGCAATCTAACAAAGTAGAGCTAGAGAGTGTCCCATAAGTCGTATTCTATCCCATTTCCACCTATCCTTCGTTAGAATTTTCTATTATAGGTCGTCGCGTCAAAGACGCTGACAAGTCGGCGGATGACTGTGCCCTGCCGAAGCTTTGTGCGAAGGAGGAGGCGACGCTTATCCCAATTGGTAGGTCCGCGACCTCGCCCTACAGTTCGATTCACGCGAAAATTTCATTCTTTGGGACCCTCTCTTAATGTTGCCTTTGTTCATCGATCCACAAAAAATGGGATTTCATAAACGATCCTTAAAATCATGTTCGACCTCTCATTCGTTCTGCGGGCATTTGTCATCTGGTTGTTGCTTGGCCTGACCGAAGTTTTACTAGGCATTCTCAGACTGCGTTTACTCAATCGGCATGTTGGAGATCATCGCGCTCGGCAGATCGGGATTGGAGTAAGTTGCCTGTTCATATTCTCGATTGCATACATCCTGCTGCCCTGGTCCGGAGCAAACACAGTATCAGACCTTTTAACTTTAGGACTCATTTGGGGTTGCCTCATGCTCGCATTCGATTTGGCAGTCGGTCGTATGTTGTTCCACTTCTCATGGAAACGAATCCGAAATGATTTCGATATCCGACGCGGAAATTTGCTCGGAATTGGCATGGGATTCGTATTCGTTGCTCCTCTACTGGCGGGAGCGATTCATGGTATTCTCTAGAAACTTTGAACTAGATGATTTCAGATTCTAAAGGCCTCTTATTCGTTACCATACAATTGTTACTGATTGTCGCCTACTTCTTTTCTCCAAACACGATATCAATTGATATCCCTAAGCCGTTCGCTCTGACCGCAACCACAATCGCAATTCTTGGACTGGTCCTGACCTCTATCGCCACACTACAACTCAACACCCGCCTTTCTCCTTTTCCTAAGCCAAAAGCTAAGGCCGTCTTGATACAAAAGGGAGCCTACAAATACATCCGGCATCCAATCTATTCGGGCCTCTTTCTTTTCTCCATAGGGTGGGCAATCCACGATGGAAATGGAACACGGTCTGTAATCGCGATCTCATTACTAGGTCTATTCTACCTAAAAGCTAAGTACGAAGAACAATTT
Organism: Verrucomicrobiia bacterium; assembly: GCA_030424825.1. Lineage (GTDB taxonomy): Bacteria > Verrucomicrobiota > Verrucomicrobiia > Opitutales > Opitutaceae > Pelagisphaera. The sequence goes on along the minus strand of JAUHWE010000375.1, from coordinate 358 downwards.
CTAGAAAAGGTGTTTAGCGAATATCCCGCTTACAAAGAAAAAACCGGCATGCTATTTCCCAAAAGACTTTCCCATAAATCGAATACGTTGTAGAGGCACCGCTTGCAGTGACCGCTCAAGTGGCAAAAGCTCTATCAATGCGGTCACCGCAAGCGACGCCCCTACATCAAAAATTACTCTCACTGGCCATCTTCACAACCCCTACGGTCAGCAATAGATTGGCAAATCGCCTTTGCTCTCCGGTGGCAATGACCAAGGTGGTACTCGGCTCGCGGATCTTATCGTAAAACGCCCAACGTTCCAGTTCGTTCCACTCGACAGGACCGAGCAGTTCGCGATATTCCTCATGTATGGACGC
>JAUHWE010000374.1 GCA_030424825.1 Verrucomicrobiia bacterium | reverse complement strand
TCTCGGAGGACCGCTCTTACTGCTGCTCATTTTCATCCTGATGATTCACTACAATAGCTGATCACTCAATTGCTTGGCCCACTCCGAAGAGTGAACGATTAAAGGAAAGTCGAGAAGCCGTTTCAATCCCTTCTAGTCGATTGTCTCCCTATATTAAAATCCCTCTCGGAGCGGTTTTTATCCCGCGCGGGGTGGAAGAGTGAGACGTATTTTTGCGATACTTGAATCCTTCGAAAATGTTCTAGGTCAATGATAATGAAAAAAAACCTATCCAGATACGTCAGCACTACATCGCTCGCGGTACTCTCGAGTTTCTCGATCCTCGCTCAGTACGACGACGAGGCCATCAGCCTCGCCCCGTTCTCGGTTTCTAGCGACGGAACACGCAAGGTGCTCGAGATTACGGAACGCGACCTCGCCCAGAGACAAGCGTCTGACTTGGAGGACGCTCTCTCACTCGATCCGAGTATTACTGTCGGAGGATCTACCGCCGTCGCCCAGAAGATCTATGTGCGGAGCATTGGAGAAGCCATGCTCAATGTGAGTGTCGATGGGGCCGCTCAGTCGGGGGCCCTTTTCCACCATCTCGGACGAAACCTGTTGGAGCCGGAACTGCTCAAAAGCGTCGAGATTCAGGCGGGCATCGGCAATGCAACTGATGGCCCCGGCGCTCTAGGAGGCGCGGTCCGCTTTGTCACCAAGGACCCGGAAGATCTTCTCCGGCGAGGCCAGGAAATCGGGGGACTCTTCAAGTACGGCTACTACAGCAATACTGAAGGCTACAAGGCTAGCGGGAATGTTTTCGGCCGTTTAAATGAGAACTGGGGCGGGCTTTTCAGTTACGTCAAATCCGAGCACGACGATTTGGAGGATGCCAATGGCAATGCGTCGCCGGGTTCCAACAGCGACTTGGACGTGCTTTTCGGTAAGGTCACTGGCGATTTGGGACACGGACAGCGTGTGGAGATGAGCTTCGAGAACATCACGGAAAAGGGCCTGCACTTGCGCCGCCCGGAGTGGTCCTTTGTCAGCGGCCCCAATCCGCTGATCTACTTGGAATCGGAACGCAGCACGGGAGTGCTCGGCTACACCTTCAATTCTCCCGAGCAAGACTGGCTCAATCTCGCCACCCGTTTCAGTGTTACGGAGGGAGAGATTCGTCAGGGCGCTGAGGATCCTTACATGGGCAATATCGAAAGCAGGCAGTTCTACTTGGCCAATACGCAGAATTTTGACATCCACGAGCTGACTTATGGATTCGACTATCGAGAAGACGAGATCATGGCGGGCGCTTTAGGGGGAGCCTTGGACGGTCAGGAGGACGCGGATGTGCGTGGATTTTTTGTTCAAGATCGTATTCAGGCAACGGATTCGTTAGTCCTTACATTGGGAGCGCGGTTCGACGAGTACAATCTGTTCGACCTGAACAGCCAGTCGTTCTCGAGCGATGATTTTAGCCCCAATATTGGACTTACCTACGAGTTCACGCCGGAGTTCACTCTGCGGGCGGGCAGCGCCAATGCCTATCGAGGCCCGGAAATCAACGACGCCTTCAAACTCTGGTTCTGGGAAGGAAGCGCCGGTTCCCAAAACGACGCCAACCTCGTAGGAGAGTCGGCTCGCAATGACGAGATTAGTTTCAGCTATAGCCGGGACGGCCTTTCGTTCGAATTGGGTGTATTCAGAAACACCATCGACGATATCATTGTCAATACGGTCGAATCGGAGGCGAACGCGATGCGGGCCGTGCCATGGGGCAACTTCTACACCAATCTGGGTGAGCTGGAAACGGAGGGCTTTTACTCGCGAGTGAGCTACAGCGGGGAAAACTACAACGTCAGCCTTCTCTATGACAACTCGGATACTATGGTCAACGACCACCTCGCGACGCGCTATCAATACGGTTCCGTAGCTGCGAGTATTGGTAACACATGGGTTCTGGACGCGTTCTGGCAGGCCACAGAGCGTCTGGACCTAGGATGGAATATTCGTCTGGTGGAGGGCATCGACGACATTGCGGTCTCCATCCCTACTGACTTCCAGAACGAGTTTATCGACAAGCCAGGGTATAGCACCCACGATTTTTATCTGCGGTGGGCACCCGAGTTTTCCGACTACCTGACCTTCAATCTCACTGTCAAGAATGTGTTCGACAAACTGTATCGTAACCATGGAAGCATGGAAGATTATTCGCATATCGAGTTCTACGAGTCGATCATTGGCGCCTACGAACCGGGCCGCGACATCCGGCTTTCAGCTACCTTGAAATTCTAGTAGTGTGCTGCGGGTAGGGCAAAGCATTCGCTTTGCCCCCACCCGCTGGGTCGCCCGCGTTTGCGGGACATTGTGCAGTGGAGCAAAACACTCCTCTGTCGCCGCTAGGGAATTGGAAGGAACGAAATGCGCTCTCAAAGGGGAAGAAACTTGCCGATAGTTATGAGTTGGAGAATGGTAGCGGGCGATCTTCGGGAATGGCGGAATATCGCTAGCGCACGCTACCTGCCTTGCAAAAGATCGCATTAGAATGATGCTCTTTCGAAAAATCATATTTTGGATACATTTGATTTCAGGTCTCGTGGCGGGAATCGTTGTTGCCGTTATGTCAATAACAGGTATCGCCATCGCATTCGAAGAGGAGATTCTGGATTGGATCGACCGCGATCTCGCCCGCGTCGAGGTCCCCGAGAACGGTGAACCCATGCGTTTGGAGGAGCTCATCAAAAGAGTGCGTACGGAGCGACCAGATTTCCCTGCGGACTACATTATCATCCCGAGAAACTCAAGGACCGCCTATCAGTTCATGGTGGGATACGGAAACCCGCTCTACGTCGATCCCTACACAGGTTCGATGGCGGAAACCAAGGCTGAGGGCGCGCACGACATTATCCACGTACTCGAGGTGCTGCATCGGTTCTTCGGTCTTTATGGCGAGAACACCTGGCTCATCGGCAGATACATCAACGGAGCCGCTAATCTAGCGTTTCTGCTGCTTTGCGTGACGGGTCTCTACATTTGGATCCCACGAGTCGCAAAGTGGCGTATTGTCAAGAAATCGCTTTTACTCGATCGAAAGGCGACAAAACGCGCTCGCGACTGGAACTGGCACAATGTATTTGGAATTTGGAGTCTTCCGGGATTGTTCATTCTTTCCGCCACCGCTGTGGTGATTTCCTATGAATGGGGGCACAAGGTTCCCTTTCTTCTCTTCGGGGAAGAGCCGCCTAAGTCGCGCAACTTCGGGATGATGGCCGTCGAACCTGCCCGAACTCCGGAACCCGCCGCCGATGCCCGTCTTTTGCCTTACAACGAAGCGATTCAGTCTACGCGGATTCAGTATGCGGACTGGGTGAGCATTGGTATCCATCTCCCCGAGCCGCTTGCTGAAGACGAGATTGCCCCTCCACTGAAACTGGACCTAGTACGGCCGGACTACATGCCAAGTCGCGCGTGGGCCCCAGTTGAGGTCGATCCGTATACTGGGGAGATTTTACAAATAGTCGCGTTCCAGGATCGCAGCCCCGGACTCCGGGCGCGCGTCTGGACCCGCTTCATCCATACGGGTGCTGGCTTCGGGATTTGGGGTAAAATTGTCGCGTCCGTCTTCACTGCCGGATCTCTGTTTCTTGTCTACACCGGCTTTGCCCTCAGCTACCGCCGCTTCTTCGGAAGCCGCCGTCGGTGAGTTGTCTTTTCCTTAAGCTAAGTCCCCGAAAGTTTGCAATTATGAACGGCTTTGTTGTCGAGGTCTATGTCTGCCTACTTGATATAGATAATCCCTCTCGGAGTGCTTTTTATCCCGCTCGGGGTGGAGATATCCAATGCTTTTCTCAATAATCCAGGCTACCTAGCAATCTGCAATTACGAGCATGAAAATTCTAAACGTTCTTAAACGAATCGCCATTCTAACACTGGGATGTAGTGTGACTCAGTTTCTGGCACTAGCGTCGCAGGAGGATTCTGAAATGATCGACCTCGCCCCATTTGTGGTTACGGGGGAGGTTTACGCATTCGGTTCCCAGAAAATTGTACACATCTCGGATAAGGATCTTGACCGACTACAGGCCGATAGTCTCTCGGACATTTTTGACCGGGACCCTTCTATTATGGTAGGAGGTGGCATAGCCGCCGCCCAGAAAATATACGTCAGGGGTATCGAAGACAAGATGCTCAATGTGTCTATCGATGGAGCCACGCAAGCGGGCTACCTCTCTCATCACCATGGTCAATATTCGATTGAGCCAGAACTACTCAAATACGTTGAAGCCGAACCGGGTACCGGAGCTGCTACTGCAGGTCCGGGGGCCCTCGCCGGTGCGATCCGCTTTCAAACGAAAAGCGCGAGCGACTTTCTTAGCGACGGTCAAACCTCTGGAGGGCTGGCTAAAGCAAGTTTTGGGACGAACGGTGATCAAATTAAACTGACCGGGGCTTTATTCGGTCAGCTTTCTGAGCGAATCAACGCCATTGCAGCATACACATTCTCTGATTCAGAGGACTATGACGACGGGGATGGAAGAACGATCGAGTACACTGGCCATGAAACCAGTCGGGCTTTCCTTGGATTAGACGGGATCATGGACTCACGTCACAGTTTCGGATTTTCGTTCGAGGAGACTTCCGATGAAGGCACCTTTCGGCATCGTCCGAACTTCTACGGCGAGTTTCCTCATCCAGTAGCCTTTAATGTTCCAGTATTCATGGATATTGGACGGAAGACTGCTACCTTTGACTACAATTTCCTCTCCGATGATCAGAACCTCGATCTGGAGACCACGGTGTTCTACTCGGACTTTGTGATCGACCGTCCGACGCAGTATGAGATGGGCTACGAAAGCAAAGGCCTCGATATCCGCAATCATTCGACTCTAGGCAGTCACAGCCTCGCTTACGGTCTAAACTACCGGGATGACACGGCGTCGTTCGTCGGCAAAGGCTCCACCAATGGTTTCCTGCCGTTCCCGCTCGTCTACGAAACGATTCCGGACGAAACGATAGACATACTGGGGTTCTTCATCCAGGACGACTGGCAGGTTAGTGATAAGGTTCAAGCGTCATTTGGACTTCGTTGGGATGAGTACGACTATACGGACAAGGACGGACAGAATTTTACCAACAGCGGTTTCAGTCCCAATGCGGGTATTAGTTTCTCCGCTACGGATTATTTCGATTTGAATCTAAGCTACAGCGCTGGGTTCAGGGGCGTGACTCCCATCGATCTTATCACCGCGAACGAAGGGGGCGTTACGAACCATGCCAGCATGGATGGCGAATGGTCGGAGAATGTGGAGCTAGGCTTCCAGTACGACAACGGGACCTACTTCGTCAA
>JAUHWE010000373.1 GCA_030424825.1 Verrucomicrobiia bacterium | reverse complement strand
GCTTGTACTGGCAGGTTTCGGCGAGCGGACAGGCGACTACGTTACGTGTCACATCACCGCAACCATGGAAGCAGCTCAGGTTGTCTTTCGCCAGGTCCCGCAGCATGTCCGCTAGAGCGGGAGCCTTTAGCCAGTGAAACTGCACGCACTGCCGTGTCGTGATCGAGATCTTACCCTGGCCATAGTCCTCGGCGACTTGGACAATGCGACGCGCTTGACTGGACGTGACCACACCGCCCGGGATGACGACGCGCGCCATGTGAGCCCCCGGGTGACGCGAACCGTAGATGCCATACCACTTCGAAAGTAGCTTCTCACCTCCACCAAGTGCCCCTTTACGAGCGATCTCATCGAAATCGAGCGTGAGACCATTCTCTTTCAGGTGCTCATCTTCGCTAACGTGTCTCTTGTTGAGTTTCCACTGCATATCTAAAATTCCTTCTTTTGGCAGAACGCTTCATTCATAAATCGAACTGCCTAATAATTTTATCCTCAATTAATCTTGGTAGAAAAGGAGCGTCGAAACATATCGCTCTCCCGTATCGGGCTGCATTACGACGATGTTCTTGCCTTGGTTTTCCGAACGGCTGGCCACTTTTTTCGCCGCCAAAGCCGCCGCCCCGGACGATATCCCTGCAATCAGGCCTTCGCTCTTACCCAGTTCCTTGCTCGTGCGAATCGCTGCGTGACTCTCAATTTGAATCACCTCGTCGACAACATCCGCGTTATAGGCACCCGGGACAAATCCCGCCCCAATGCCCTGAATCAGGTGCGGCCCCATTTCACCTCCACTCAAAACAGGAGACTCTTCGGGCTCAACCGCAATGATCTGGATGCTCGGATTCTGCTCCTTGAGGAATTTTCCCGTTCCTGAGATGGTTCCACCCGTCCCGACTCCCGCAATAAATATGTCCACTTTCCCTTCGAGATCCCTCCAAATCTCCGGTCCGGTCGTTTCGTAGTGAACCTGAGGATTGGCCGGGTTCTCAAACTGCTTGGGCATGAACGACCCCCTTATTTTGCCATTGAGCATTTCTGCTTCGGCGATCGCTCCTGGCATTCCAAGATGGCCATCCGTCAGGACAAGCTCGGCTCCGAGATTTATGAGAAGCTTGCGTCGCTCCACACTCATCGAAGACGGCATGGTCAGAATAATCTTATACCCCTTGACCGCAGCCGCAATCGCCAGGCCAATTCCCGTATTCCCGGAAGTCGGCTCAATGATCGTACCCCCTTCTTTGAGCTGGCCGTCACGTTCAGCCGCCTCGATCATGGCCTTGCCAATCCGGTCCTTCACACTCCAGCCCGGATTGTAGCCTTCCAACTTCCCAATGATGTTGCCCGGCAACCCCGCCCCAAACTTGTCCAAACGGACCAGCGAAGTGTTGCCTATCATGTCGCACAAATTGTTATAAATAGCCATGTCGGTCGAAAATTGGAAAGGAGATCTGAGAACAAGTTCAGGCCTACCTTCTCCAGAGCCCAATCAAAATGAGCCTGCCAAAACGAAGCGCAAGGAGAAATACCTGCCGAAATGCGTCATACAGAACAGGGAATACGCAGTATTAGCAACCCTCGGTGCACGATCAAAAGAAGCCGCATCCGGCCGATCCTATCGTCCGCCATCTCCGATCGCAGCTTTAGAAATCCCTTCAATCCTGTAGCCGCGATCGCTGATCGCGTAGAATCTTTAGGCATGGAATCAAAGAAAGCTCGTACGCACCTCAAACGCCTCACAAGGGTTCTCCCAGAAAATCCAATGTATTTCATAACCTGCTGCTGCAAACAGCGCGTCCCCATTCTCGACGATTCCGTAGCTCATGAGATCCTGTTCGACGAATGGAGTAACAGTCGAGAACGGCACGGGTGGCATATTGGAAAATATGTAATCATGCCGGATCACGTTCACTTCCTGGCTTCCCCCAGTCCCGACGCCAAATCGCTGAGCAAGTTCATGCAGGCTTGGAAACAGTGGACCAGCAAGCGAATGGCTTTTCGCTTTCCAATGGTCCAATTTGGCAAAAGGAATTTTTCGACCACCTGCTCAGAGGGGATGAAAGTCTCAGCGAAAAGTGGGATTACATCCAAAACAATCCCGTAAGGGCGAACTTGGTTTCTGATCCAAAAGACTGGCCGTACCAAGGACACGTCCATTTTCCCTAATGGACGACCGCGATCAACGATGGCAGCTACACCGAACCTGGGCTTTGCCCCAATTCTGGCATACCTGTAGACGTGATCGCTGACCGCGTTTTTTTCATTTCATCATTCCATTCTTCCCTCGCGCCTAAACAAAAAAAGACCCGCATGACGCGGGTCTTTGGAAAATGCGTTTAGGTCTCGCCTAGTACCGGTAGTGGCTCGGCTTGTAGGGGCCTTCCACCTTAACGCCGATGTAGTCGGCCTGTTCTTTGCTCAGCTTGGTCAGCTTAACGCCAATCTTCTCCAAATGGAGACGGGCGACCTCTTCATCGAGCGCTTTGGAAAGCAAGTAGACCCCAGGCTTGTAGGTTTCCTTATTCCGCCACAGGTCGATTTGGGCCAAAGTCTGGTTGGCGAAGGAGTTCGACATGACGAAGGAAGGGTGTCCCGTCGCGCAGCCCAGATTCACCAAACGGCCCTTGGCCAGCATGTAAATGCTGTTGCCGCCTGGGAAAGTGTACTTGTCGACAGCCCCTTGAGACTCGTCCTTGATCACTTCCATCTTGATCCCCTCGAATGCGTTGAGCTTGTCGATCTGGATCTCGTTGTCGAAGTGGCCGATGTTGCAGACGATCGCCTGGTCTTTCATCTTCTCCATGTGGTCGACCCGGATGATGTCCTTATTACCCGTGGTCGTTACATAGATATCTGCCCGTCCCAGAGTGTCCTCAATCGGGCAAACCTCAAAACCTTCCATGGCCGCTTGCAGCGCGCAGATGGGATCGATCTCCGTCACTATGACTCGAGCTCCCATACCGACCAGCGCCTGAGCGCAGCCTTTTCCGACATCTCCGTAACCGCAGACGACAGCGACTTTGCCACCGGTCATCACATCGGTCGCGCGCTTGATGCCATCGATCAGCGACTCACGACAGCCGTAGAGGTTGTCGAATTTCGATTTGGTCACCGAGTCGTTCACGTTGATCGCCGGAACGAGCAGCTTCCCTTCTTCCATCATTTGATAGAGGCGGTGCACTCCTGTTGTCGTTTCTTCCGAAACGCCCTTCCATTCCTCAACGACCTTGCCCCAGCGACCAGGGTCTTCGGCATGCACTTTTTTGAGGAGGTTCTTGATGACCTGCTCTTCTTCGGAACCTGATTCGGTATTCACCCAACCGCTACCATTCTCCAGTTCAACTCCCTTGTGAATCAGAAGGGTCGCATCGCCACCGTCGTCCACAATCAATTGAGGACCCAATCCACCGGGAAACGCCAACGCCTGATCTGTACACCACCAGTACTCCTCCAGAGTCTCGCCCTTCCAGGCAAAGACAGGGACACCGGCCTTCGCGATCGCTGCCGCCGCGTGATCCTGAGTCGAATAGATATTGCAGCTCACCCAGCGAACATCGGCTCCCAGTTCGACCAGCGTTTCTATCAACACCGCAGTTTGGATCGTCATATGGAGAGACCCCATAATCCGAACGCCCTGCAATGGCTTTTCCGCTGAATACTTATTGCGGATGGCGATCAAACCGGGCATTTCATGCTCCGCTATCTCGATTTCCCTGCGTCCAAAGTCCGCAAGCGAAATGTCCGCTACTTTATAGTCAAGTGTTTGTGTATCGCTCATTTGTATACTTACTTTGAGTGCTTCTTAACTGCTTTTGAGAGAGCGGTCGCTTTGTTTGTTTGCTCCCATGGCAGCTCGTCTTTCCCGAAATGTCCGTAGTTCGTGGTCGAACGATAGATCGGGCGCTTCAACTTCAGCTGTCGAACGATTCCTGCTGGCTTGAAATCAAATACCTCTGTTACCGCCGCTTCAATGATTTCCTCGTCTACCTTGCCGGTTCCGAAAGTGTCCACCGTGATCGATACCGGTTCAGGATGACCAATCGCGTAAGCGACTTGAAGCTCGGCGCGATCCGCCAGCTTTGCCGCAACAATATTCTTTGCCACCCAGCGGCACATGTAGGCTGCAGAGCGATCCACCTTGGACGGGTCCTTTCCTGAAAACGCTCCTCCACCGTGACGGCCAGATCCTCCATACGTATCAACGATGATCTTACGACCCGTCAGACCGGCATCGCCTTGAGGACCGCCAATCACGAATCGCCCGGTCGGATTGATCAAGTACTGGGTTTTCTTGGTGAGAAGGCTTTTCGGAAGACACTTCTTGATAACCTTCTCGATCATGAACTTCTCAATTTCTTTCCGGCGAACATCTTCCGTATGTTGAGTCGATATCACGACTGCCGTGATCTCAATGGCCTTGTCACCTTCGTAACGAATAGAAACCTGCGACTTGCAGTCCGGACGGAGCCATTTCGCCTGGCGCCCGGCGTGACGGATCTTGGCGATCTCACGGCCGATACGATGAGCAAACATCACCGCAGCTGGCATCAGTTCCTTGGTTTCGTTCGACGCGTAGCCAAACATAATCCCCTGGTCGCCGGCCCCCTGCTCTGCAGTATCCTTGTCCTTCGCCTTTTTCGCGTCCACACCCTGGGCGATGTCCGCCGACTGGCTGGTCAGGTTGTTGGTAAAGAATATCTTGTCCGCATGAAAAACATCGTCGTCATTCACATAGCCGATTTCACGGATCGCCTGGCGAACGATTTCCTCATAATTGAGTTTCGCCTTGGTAGAGATTTCTCCGGCAAGCACGACCTGGTTGCTCTTAACCAAGGTTTCGCAGGCCACCCGGCTATTCGGGTCCTGGGCTAAACAAGCATCCAAGACGCTGTCGGAAATGTAGTCGGAAACTTTGTCCGGATGCCCTTCAGCAACCGATTCTGATGAGAATACGTATTTTTTGGCCATATGGTTTTGATTTTCTAGTAGTCTATTCGAGAATTACACTCAAACATCAACATATCTGGATTTATTGATATGTTATTTAGAAATTCAAGCCCATACTAGCTTGGGCGGGCCGAAATGATTCCAAAATCAGGCTCTACTAGGCAATGGAGCCTAATCCACATTGTTTAGCAGGTTCTCTTCCCGCAGCGACTAACAACGCTCGCACCAGAAGGCACGTTCACTTACCCTTAGTCTTCACAGTGCGCGCCGCTTGCGCCTTTCGATATTCCTCCCGCTGCACCATACTATTAGCGAGGAGATTGCTGACAAACGAACGAGCCTCCTCTTCCTTACGTAGAGTCTCGTCATCCTTGATTCGAACCGGTTTA
>JAUHWE010000372.1 GCA_030424825.1 Verrucomicrobiia bacterium | reverse complement strand
ATTGTTGGGAACACCAATCGAAAAGGACACAGGTAGGCCAAACAGAATTGACAAGTGGTAGATCGTAAATGGGAACCAGCGCTCTTTCCCCATAAACGAAAACTTCTCGATCTTGGAACTGTGCTCCACTCTATCGCATTTCATGGCAACGCTGTGTCCGGATTCAATGGCCTCTTTCAGGGCGAATATCATATTACTAGGTTCATTGACCCACAAGAACGCGACCTTACTGCCAAAACGCTTCTCCAACCAATCCAAGTCGCTAGAATTTCCCACTCGAAACCGCACCATGCGTATCGAAAGATCAAAACCGGACAGCCAAAATCCCATCAAATCAGAGTTTCCGAAATGAAATGTGCCGTGAATCGACTGCTCTTTGCTATCGATCAGAGAGTGGAATCTCCGCAACGATTCTGCATCGGTCTCGAAGTCGGGATCCCTCCCGTTAGCCGCGTCGAAGCGCCGGACTAAGAATTCCGAAAAAGCGGCGAAATGCTTCCAGCAGTCCAACCAGGTCGCTCTACGTCTCAAAGCTGAATCGAGATATTTCCGGGAATGGCGGCGTTGCTGCCCCATCAGGAAAAGGCTCACGAATGAGCTCGCCCACAAGATTCCTTTCATTAAAGGCCAGGGAAGGACCCTATTGACGAAAGCAATAAAAGAGTAACCCCAGCTCGGACCAGGATTTCGCTGTCGAGACTCGCCTATTTCCATTCGAGTCGTATCCTTGCATCCAAGGCAAAAGAGGGAATACTCAGGCTATCCCTATTTTTGATCGAATCTGCAGCCTGCTGTAAGTCGATGCATCCTTCCCTGTCGGGCCGCTGTGTACGGTCTATCTCCAGTGAACCGATCCCTTCGCCATCACGCGAAAGGCGCATCCCGAAGGCAAAAGACACAGTACTCGCGAGATGGGAAGGGCAAAGCCAATTTCCTCTCTCATCTCCACCTAGCAAAATAACGTCCTGCTCCCCCAGCAAAAAGCAATTCTCGATAGCCTGGCCAAAGAGATTCGAATCGCTCGTGATCGGATAGAATCGATTCACACCTTGCTTCTTCGAGATCAACCCTTGCTCAACGGCGCTAGGATGGATCGAGGACTGAAACAATGCCGGGCTAGCTTCTGGAAAACTGTCGATAAACTTTTCAAGTGACTCAGATTCCCCAAACGCCGAGGCATAGATAATGGGAATATCTTTTTCTGCATCCATCTTTTGAAGACAAAGGGTAATCAGCATGCCAAGGTGGGTCATTCTTCGAGCACTCCGCCCAGGAAATTCGCTCTTGTGCCTTATTCTGGCATCCGCCGCAAAGTCGCTTCCACCCTCCACAGTCTCAACCGCCTCAATCACTAGTCTATCTTCAATCATAGGAAACGAAGCAACCCGCATGCGCTCCCCCAAACGCGTTGCTGAAAAGAGCGACTCCTTCAAATTCTTTCGTATCAATATTGTCGATGGCAACATTCTCTTCCATCGTCGGGCATCGGCTTCCCAGAGTTCCCGCTGCAGAACCGCTTTCAATCGAAGCAATAGCGATTGCCAGCTCTACAGCGCCACAACTCCCCAGCGTATGACCCAGACTTCCTTTCCACGATACCAGCGGGCTTTCCGGCAAGGCTCTTTGAAACGCTTGGGCTTCCAAGCGGGCTGAATCCAGAGTTCCCGTCCCGTGTCCCTTTATCCAGACCCGACGCCCTTTGGAAACCGATTGCGCCCACTCCGCTGAGGCATTAAAACCGCTTCCCTCAGGGTCGTTGGCAGTGAAATGATACATTTCGTTAAAGAGAAAGTTCGACTCAAGTCGGACCGGGCAATCCGTGGCAGAAAGAACTACAAATGCAGATCCGTCCCCTAACCCAATCGATCCAATCTCTCGATCTTGGTAGGGTGCCGGAAAGCTTTCATTCAATATCTTCAATGCGTGAAACCCGCCCGCCACAAAAGGGCTCACATAATCAAAACTGAATACGAGCGCTTTCTCCGCGACGCCTGCTTTTAGGTAGCGCGTTGCCATTTCAATTCCTAGATTCGAAGTGACGCAAGCGTGAGAAAGGGCAATCGCGTTCTCACCCCATCCATACCGTTTCTTTAGATAGCTTAGACAATTCGCTGGCGTGCCGATCTCCAAATATCGCGTGTCCCCATTTTTTCGATATTTATATAAACTCCCAACATCATAGTTGCTACTGGTTAGGAAAATCGGAAATTTCGCGGTACCCCAAGGATAGTCAGGCACTTTGCTTTTAAGGCTATCCAACAAACCAATCCATCTGGGAGGAACGGTTTCATCGGGTCCACTTGTGACTGCGAGAGGCACCAGGTCACCACCATCCTCTCCCAATACTGGTATTGCCTTTAATGCAATTGTGCCGCCCACCAAGGCCTGACAGGTTTCGCGGGCATCGCCCAGTGCCGTAACACAATCGCTCGACTCTATTCCTACGTATCCATTTTTGAAATCGATCATAGGAAACTCAATCTATTCCGGTCGTTAAGCAGCTTTCGACTCAATCAATCTTGCAAGTGATTCCACCGACTCCAGAGCAGTCTTTGATTCCTCGCTGCTGCCAATCTTGATCTGGTACTTCTTTTCCAGGCTGACCACTAGCTCTAACGCGTCAATCGAGTCTAATTCCAAACCGGAACCAAAGAGTGGTTCATGGTCGCCAATTTCGCTTGGCTCTACGTCATCGAGATTCAGACATTCTACGATTAAGCACTTTAGGTCAGCCAAGAGCTGTTCTCGGTTTTCTGGTAATGCAGATTTACTCATATAAAATTAACTCTGATCACAACGTTTGAGCACATTGCAGACATTGCTTCCACCAAAACCGCTGCTATTGTTCAAGATCCAAGTCAATGCCGCTTTGTCAGATTGGCGAGACAAGTTAAGATGGGAACAGGCGGGATCGACTGTTTCTAGATTCGCATTCCCCAAAGCAAAACGCTCCTTGAGCATCAGACAGCAAATAGCGAACTCCAACACACCAGCCATGGAAAGGCTATGTCCCGTAAGCCCTTTCGGGGCCGAAATCGTGATTTCGGCCAGTCGCTTCCCAAACAAGTTGCGTATCGCTGCCGCCTCAGCCTTATCGCCTGCTGGAGTGGACGTGGCGTGAGCGCAGACGTGATCGACTTGATCGACTCCGATTCCTGCAGATTCCAAGGCCTTGCCCATGGCTTCCTCCAGCCCTCTTCCATCAGGTTCGGGGGACGCTCGATGGTACCCATCACTCATCTGGCCCCAGCCCTCCAAACTGGCATAGATATGGGCTCCCCTGCGACGAGCAAACTCCGCTTCTTCCAATACCACAACCGTCGCCCCTGCCGCCCCCACGAACCCATCTCGGTTAAGGTCAAAAGGGCGTGAAGCTTTCTCTGCGACAGGATTGGTAGAGAGGGCCCTCATGGCAGAAAATGGCAGCAAACTCTCGGCCGTCGCTTCCTCCGCCCCAATGACAATCGCTCGTTTCTGCCGACCCATAAAAATGTCGTCATAGGCGTAGCCAATTGCGTGATTCCCCGACGCGCAGGCCGAGACATATCCACAGTTGGTGCCACGAATTCCGAGCCAGCTGCCGAGGTTGAAATTTAGCGTTCCCGCGATAGAACTCAAAATCCCCAGCGGGTTCCCCCGTTCCCCCCGAGTTTTCAGTAGTGCGGATAGGTTATCATGCAGCATCAAGGGAGAGCCCACCGACGCGCAGTACAATCCCGTCTCGCCGCTCTTTAGCTCGTCCTTGCTGAGTTGCGCGTCTTCCAAGGCCTGTTCGAGAGCGCATACAGAGTAAATTCCCTGAGGCGATATGCTCCGTTTTAGTCCGGGATCAATGTGATAGGTGGAGGGGTATTTCCACTGTCTCCAGTTAGACGAATCCATATCGAAGCCCAGCGGCTTTCCCACCGCTTTCACCGGAATATTCGGATTATCCAGGAATAGAGCCGGTCGAATCCCTGTTTTTAGTTCGAGCAAGCTTTTCAGCACTTCATCCCGCGAATTGCCAATGCAGGTGATAAATCCGAGCCCAGTGACGACGGTACGCTTGCCCATTCGCCCGTGCCTAAGCCAGTTCGACCTCAAGAAAGCGCTTCAGCTCTCCTAGAGTCCTCATCTTCGTGAGCGACTCATTGGTGATTTTTATTTTGAAGATGTCCTCAAAGAAAAATACGAACTCGGCAATGGCCAAAGAGTCCAATCCAAGGTCGTCGACAAAGTTCGTTTCATTCGTGATACTTTCAGGCTGCATATCCGCACCCAAATCTTTCAGCACAGCAAATATTACCGCATCCAACTCTGTGCTTGCTCGAGTCGCTCCATAGTTTCTCAACGCATTCTTAATACCTTCGGGCAAATCCAGAAACGCTTCATCATTCTCATCGAAGGAGGGACTCATAAAACTGATCAAAGCTCATTGTATCCTCAAATCAAGATTTCTCGCTATTTGAGGAAACCAAATCCAATTGGCCAAGATTACGGAAAGTCGCTTGATTCAGCCCTCCCATTAACCGTTTGCTTTTTAATCCTTTCTTCGCTTATTCCTCGCACGAACGAAGCGAATGCTTTTCGCGATCAGCAAAGCGGCCAGGATCGCGATCACCGTGAGCCCCCCCTTACTCCACGGATCCTCCGAAAGATAGCGACTGCAAAGTATCACGCCAATCGCGATTCCCCCTTGGGCCAACAATGAGATCCAAATATAGGTTCCAAACGGAATTCCCGCCAATCCCAAGACTAGATTCTGAACGAAAAAGGGCGGGCCCGGAACCGTTCTCACAAGAAACGTAAACCGGAACTGATTGTAGTCATTCATCGCCGGTATCGGCCAATTCATTCTCTCCAGAATTCGAACGATGGGCGCCTTCAGAACCGAATGCGTCAAGGCGTAGCTTACGGACATGTTCACGGCCAAAGCAGCAATGCAAACTCCCGATGCCTGCAACGGGGGAAAGGCCAGTCCGGCATAAATATAGCATGCTGATATTGGAAAACCGAATACGGGCAAGGTCGCCATGGCTATGAGAAAGAAGAATATAATCCGGTTGTAACGTCGCCAAGTCAAATGCTTTTACCAATGGATTACCCGTTATAAAGGGATCGAATAACAATTTCTTGCCGTTATAATCAATTTCAAAACAAGCATGCCCTAAAAATTTGATTTTCATTATCTTAACTATCTTTGTTTAAAATTTTGGAGTGCAAATATAACCTATTATCGCACAAATAATCAATTTGCATCGAAACTATACTTGGATTAAAAGGTTTATTTAACAGAAATTTTATTGAAATATAATAGAAGTAAGGGAATTGTATGATTTTAGTAATTAGTGGAACAAATCGG
>JAUHWE010000371.1 GCA_030424825.1 Verrucomicrobiia bacterium | reverse complement strand
GATAAGAAGGGTTTCCATAAGAAAGCTAAGAGTTAAAATGAGGACTATCCTCTTTCACATCGAAGTGTGAGCTTCATACCAGGGCAACATTAATTCTGCCACTCAGACTTTTCAAATTCGCTTTTATTGAGCCCATCTTTCACTATTCCGACGCCTCGGCACCAATTGTGCTCTTCAAAGGCATCATGAAATATTTCTCTTTGCACGCCACCCGCTGGCTGTATAACCCTTCGACTTGCCTACCAATCACATGACAGAGACTCCCAACAACGAACTCCTGACTACGAACCGGAAAGCTTTGTCCATCAACCTGGATGACACCAAGTACGGTACATTCGCTGAGATAGGAGCAGGTCAGGAAACGGCTCGAAATTTCTTCCAGGCGGGAGGCGCTGCCCGTACGATTGCTAAAACGATATCGGCCTACGATATGACCTTTAGCGACGAGATCTACGGGAAATCAAAGCGATACGTTTCTCGTGACCGACTGTTGACGATGCTGGAGCACGAATACAATCTGCTCGAACAGCGTTTGGGTGAAGCTGAACCGGAAAAAACCTTTTTCTCATTTGCCAATACCGTAAAGACCAAGCCGTACAAAGGTCCCAACGACGCCCACGGCTGGATCGGCATCCGGTTTCAATGCAACACCATCGATCCTCCCAGCACGATCTATTTGCACGCTCGCATGTGGGACGAATCCAATCTGAAACAGCAACATGCGGTAGGAATCCTTGGCACCAATCTCATCTATGGAGCCTTCTATTTGAGAAGCCAACCTGAGGAACTCATCGAGTCCCTTCTCGACAACCTCACGTCTCGCAGGATCGAGGTAGACCTGATAAAGTTCGACGGGCCTGAATTCACAGCGATCGACAACCGGATCATGAACCTTCACCTCGTAAGGAAGGGTCTTACGCAAGCGGTCATGTTCTCGCCGGAAGGAAAGGTCGAGCTGGCCTCCAACGCGCTGTACAAAAAGGCGGTGCTCGTAGAAAGGGGCAGTTTTCGACCGGTCACAAAAGTCAACATCGACATGCTCAAATGCGCTGGGGCGCAATTTATCCAAGAGCCGAGTCTCATGGATAAAGAGATCATTGTGATGGCGGAAATCACCATGAACAACCTTCAGGCAAGCGGAGAAATCGACTACGAGGACTTTCTACACCGTATCGATTCTTTAGGTACAACTGGAAATTACACCCTTATTTCCAACTACTTCGAGTTCTACCGGCTCAGCCAGTATTTTCGACGGTACACCAAGGAGATGATCGGAATCGCCATGGGCATAAACAACCTGCTGGAAGTCTTCAACGAGAAATACTACACCCACCTTCCTGGAGGAATTCTAGAAGGATTTGGTCGCCTGCTTCGAAACTCTGTTAAACTGTACATCTACCCGATGAAACAGAACGCCTACCGGCACTATCTGGAAATGCAGTCCATCGAAGGCGAAACGACCAACAGCGCCGCCCCTCCACCAAGCAAAGGAATCGCGGACGAACTCGTCATCACTTGCGAAAACCTTCGTATCGAGAACCAGTTGTCTCATCTCTACCAGCACTTGCTCCAAAACGGCTATATCGAGCACATCAGAGGTATCGACGAGTCCCTCATGGACATATTCTCGCGGGACATTCTAGACCGAATCGCCAGCAGAGATGACTCGTGGGAATCCATGGTCCCTGACAAGACGGCTGCCTTTATCAAAGAAAATCGATTGTTCGGATACGAAGGCTGAAAGGTCGACCCATTCCAGACCTGCAATGTAAAGAGGGTGCGAAAGTGGCCCCTTGACACCTCGACATGCTTGGCTTTTTCACTACAGAGAATAGCTTTCCGAACTAACCATGAGCGACGCGATTGATTTGTTAGCAGAAAAGTTGAACGACAAGCCCAAGCTAAAAGACTTGGCGATTCGATTAGGAGTCGTTCAGCGGGAAGCGAAGGAGCTCGGCATTCCGGCACTCGTCATCATAGAAGGGCTTGACGCTTCTGAAAAGGGCTCGCTGCTCAACCAGATACTGTTGGAGATGGACTCGCGAGCCTACGAGGTATACTCGACACATGCCAGCCACATGGAGCCGCGGGCTTATCCGCTTCTTTGGAGGTATTGGAACAACACCCCTGCTCGAGGAAGAATCCAATTCTACGATCGCGGACCTTACTACCTCGTATTGGACGCCTGGGCTGAACAGGCAATCAAGGAAAAAGAGCTGGAAAACTACTGGAAGCATATCCGTAATTTCGAGCGTCAATTGAGCGAGGATGGGGTCGCGATTGCTAAGGTTTTCCTAACCGTTCCCAAAAAAGAGCAGGCGAAACGCTTTGAAAAGCTAGAGTCAAACCCGAAGACAGCTTGGCGGGTTAGCCCCAAAGACTGGAGACGGCACAAACAATATAAACCGTTCATGGAGCAGGTCTCAGAGATGATCAAATCAACGGACGCTCCTTATGCTCAATGGGAAGTCATCGACACCAAGACAACTCGGGAAGCGGCCATCAAACTCTACTTGACCATAATAAGGAAGTTGGAATCCGCTATCGCCCAAAAGAAAATCCAAATCGAGAATGCGCCAAGCACCGATTGGATTTCGTACAAAGGGAAAAACTACCTGTCCCAAGTGAAATTCAAAGCCCCCTTGGAGCGCGCCAAGTACAAACAGCAGCTGAAACAACGCCAGGAAACCATTCACGACCTCGTTCACGAAATCTATTCTAAGCAAATACCGGTCGTGATGGTATATTGCGGCTGGGATGCAGCGGGCAAGGGAGGATGCATCAAAAGACTGGTTCAAGGGATCGACCCCAGGTCCTACCACGTGACACCAGTCGGAGCCCCTACCTCAGATGAGCTGGACCATCACTACCTCTGGAGATTCTGGGAACGCATGCCTCGAAGAGGCCGTATCGAAATATTCGATCGTTCCTGGTACGGACGGGCTTTAGTTGAACGAGTGGAAAAGCTCTGCTCCAACGATGGCTGGCAACGGGCCTACCGTGAGATAAATGAAATGGAGGCCCATCTTAACGACTTTGGTACCGTCATAATAAAATTCTGGCTGCATATCGACAAGGAAACCCAATTCGAGCGTTTCGAGGCCCGACAAGAAAACCCTCTGAAACAATGGAAAATAACGGAAGAGGATTGGCGCAATCGGGAGAAATGGGATCTCTACGAAGAGGCCGTCAACGAAATGATCTCCAAGACCGACAAGCCTCACGCGCCTTGGACGATTGTACCCTCAGTTTGTAAAATGCGGGCTCGCATCCAGACGCTCGATACCATTATCGATCGATTGGGAAACGCCTTAAACAAAAGCAAGAATCCCCCACTGTAACCGCCAATGCGGGTTTAGCCCCTGCAATAGCCCACCTATGTACCTCACAGCCTACTTGAACTGGGCATGCTCTCGAAACACGGGCTCTAAGGTTCTGGATAAACTCGAATGAAAAGCTTGAAGTTCCTGATACCTAGCGACGGAACTTTCATCTGGCTCTAGGCGAGTTGATTCGTCTATTGACGTTGCCCCCTCAACTACCGATCCGATGCTCGCTTCAGGATCGCTTTCACGTTCCAAACACCAGGCTGCTTGCAAAGCGCCTCCCAGCGCCGCCCCTTCGTCTTCCTGCATACAAACGACTGAAACACCGAACACGTCAGCGATTATCCTCCTCCAGGCAGCGCTTCGCGAGCCCCCTCCCGTGAGTCGAACTTCCCTGGTGGATACACCGAGCTCTCGAAGTCGCTTCAATCCGAAATTCATCCCCATAGTTACCCCCTCAATCGCAGCTCGGATTAGATAGTCTGGATGCAGCGTTTTCCCATTCATGCCGATCAAGACTCCCGAACCTTCAGGAATGGACGGCGTCCGCTCCCCTTCAAAATAGGGAAGAAGCGTCAATCCTCCAGACCCAAGCGGCACTCGGGAAATCGATTCGTTCAACGCATCATGATCCTTTTCGAACAGGATTCTGAACTGCTCCGAAACCGTGGTGACATTCATGGTACACATCAGGGGTAAGTACCCCCCCGTAGAATCGCAAAATGCCGCAATCTCTCCTCGTGGATCCACGACTGGCTCGTCATTAAAAGCGTATATTGTTCCGCTTGTGCCGAAACTCGCGGTCGCCACCCCGGGCATGACATTACCAGTCCCAATGGCTCCCATCATGTTGTCCCCACCTCCCGCGCTCACGACAACGCTCGGAGACAAGCCGTACTTCACCGCAATCTCTGGGCGCAGATTCCCGCATGGGTGGCTGCTTGGAGATAGTTTTGGCAGATATCCTTCTATGGAAGGATCAATCGCATCGATTACCTCACGATTCCATTCTCGAGTATGGATATCCATGATCGCCGTTCCCGACGCGTCACCATGCTCCATGAAAAATTCTCCTGTAAGATAGAAATTCAGGTAGTCATGAGGGAGTAGGATATGACGCAAGTTTGAAAAATTGTCCGGCTCGTTTCGCTTCATCCAAAGAATTTTTGGGGCGGTGAATCCGGGCAGTACCCGGTTCCCAATTTTTTGGATGGACTGCTCCTCCCCACCCAACGCATCCATGATGATTTTACACTCGTTCGCTGTACTCGTATCACACCACAGCTTAGCCGGTCGTATCACTTTTCCCGATTCATCTAGCGGAACAAAGCCATGTTGCTGCCCACTGACTCCGACCCCCTTTATCGCCGTCCTGTCAACACCTTCCAACGCTTGGAGTATCGCAACGTCCATGGCCGCCGTCCAATCATCGGGATTCTGCTCCATATGGCCGGAGGGCAAATTCTTAATGAGTGAATGAGCGGCACGACCATCAGCAATTACGCGTTTTGATTCCGCGTCAAAAACAACGGCTTTGACACTCTGAGTGCCACTATCAATTCCTAAAAACAGAGACATAGTTAAGAGATTCGTTTTGTTAAAAAACTGAGAGGCCGTTCGCGGGTAATTCGATCAAGCCCTCAGGGTTACCACAATCTTTCCGCCCGATCCCTAGGAGCTCAATGCAAAAAGAGATCGGATACTCACGATCAGAAGCCGGTAAAACCTAGACATTCGGGAATTCGACTATCTGGTGAAAGTGTACAAGACGTCTCTCTTTTTACATCTCTAGAGGTTTACCGCTGCGGCGAAACCAGGATATCTCCAAATTTTGCCTACGCCTTTTAGTACTTATACCAACTAAGGACGAAAAATTTCGAGCGACTGAAACGGATCGCCTACCTCGTAGTGAAAGCTCTCCGCTTCTTATCGAAGCGATTCAAATAGAAAAAAAAGCCGAGGCAAATAACGCCTCGGCTTTCGAAAGGTTTCCAATAAAGTAGGTTAGCCTACTTCTTTTTCTTAGCGGCCTT
>JAUHWE010000370.1 GCA_030424825.1 Verrucomicrobiia bacterium | reverse complement strand
TACTTCGAGTTTAAGACCGGTTACATGGACAAGGATGCGAACGAAACCTACCTAGGACTATCGACCGCCGATTTTCTTCAGAATCCCAACCGGCGTTACGCCGCTTCCCGTGATGATAATATCGATACTCAGCAATTCCGGAACTATTTGAGATACTCTGTCGACCTGAATGAGAGCGCTTCTTTGTCGGCAACCGCTTACTACAACGCCTTCAACCGCAACTGGTACAAGCTAAAGGAAATCAAGGATATTGACTCTGATGGAGATGGTGTGATTGACAGCACCCCAACCGTGCTTCTCTACCAAGCGCTGGCAGGAATCGACGACAACAAACCGCTTGAAGTGCTTCAGGGAACGCGGGCAGGCCAGTACGAGTACCGGAACAACAACCGAGACTATATTGCCAAAGGGATTCAAGCCACACTAGACATCCGCTTCGACGCTGGAGAAGCCATCCACAATCTACAAATCGGAACCCGTTTCCACCAGGACCAAGTGAGGCGTTTCCAGGATGACGTCCAGTACTTCCAGGATTCTACGGGAGCGATTACATCGACGGTAGCGGATGGGCCTGGCAGCGGAGGCAATCGCCTCCAAGAATCTGAAGCTACTGCAGTTTTCATCGAAGACACGATCCGCTTCGGTCGATTTTCCCTAATCCCAGGATTGCGATTCGAGCGTATCGACTATCACTATACAGACTTTGAGAGCAACGGTGACAACATTCCGACTGAAGATGCGTCGCGAACCCTAAACGTCTTTGCTCCTGGAATCGGATTCAGCTACCAGCAAAACGAACGTTCGACTCTTTTCGCTGGGATTTACCGTGGATTCTCCGTTCCTGGGCCCCGCTCCGCTTCCCGGCCCGGGCACGAACTTGACGAAGAGACCAGCATCAGTTTTGAAACCGGCATTCGTTTCGATAATTCCAAGGGAGTTTTCGCAGAGCTGGTTGGATTTAATACAAACTTCGACGATTTAGCGACCATCGACAATATCGCTACCGGCTCGAGCAATCCTCAAAATATCGGCAAAGCGCGGTCCCGTGGCATAGAAGCTATTCTAGGATGGGATCCTACCGCGAATCTGAACGGCAACTTCAAAGCCCCCATCTCCCTGAGCGCCACCTACACGGACGCAGAGTTCAAGTCCAATTCCACTGACGTCAATGCCGAGTCGATATTCGCTGGAGCAATGATCGGCAACGCATTCCCCTACGTCCCCGAGTGGCAATTCAACCTCGCAGCGGACCTCGAATTCGATTCAATTAGGCTGTCAGCAAATTTTAATTATACCGACAGTACATTCGGCAGCGGATCCAACACCACACTAGAGCTCGATCCCTCCGGCAATCCAGACGCTCGCTTTGGCCTGATCGAAAGCCAATTCCTCGTAGACCTGTCAGCGACTTACTTCATCAACGAACATGCGGAAGCATTTATCAACGCAACCAATCTGCTTGATGAACAAAGCCTAGTCGGACGACTCACCGATGGCCCACGTCCTAACGCCCCACGCCAAATAAGCGCCGGCATGGCTTTCCGATTCTAGACTTAGCCCTTTGAATTGCTTTCCTGATTCGCGTACTTCGGATTCCGAGTGCCGGCATACATTTCGTATTCAAGAAGACGACACTCTATAGGACCGTTGTAGAATTCGATCTTCCGTTTCGTTTTTAAGCCGACTCGCTTAGCCAATCCCCGGTTTCCGGTGAAAACGTAACCCCAGTAACCTGCACACTTCTGCTTAAACAAATCGCCGATTTCCTGATAGGTCGGGATCAACTTCTCCTCTTCACCCATTCGATCCCCATACTCGGGATTGAATATCATAGCTCCTGGAGTTTCCGGAATCCGAGTTCGTTTGAAATCGCAGACATCAAACTCAATCAAATGATCGACACCCGCAAATTCCGCGTTTCGCAAAGCGGCTTCGATCGCGCCAGGATCCCGATCCGTGGCAATGATTGGGAACCCCAGCCTATCGGCGCCTTTGGCTTTTAGCTCGGCCCGAACACTCTCGTAGTCGCTGGGTCGGTAGCCTTCCAAGTGCATGAAAGCGAAATTATCGCGCAACAAGCCTGGGGTTCTATCCGTGGCCCACAAGGCGGCTTCTATGGCAATCGTACCACTGCCGCACATTGGATTGACTAGAGGTGAGGCTCTATCCCATCGCGTCGCCCTCAAAACCGAAGCCGCAAGGTTCTCGCGCATAGGCGCTTTGCCAGGACTGACTCGGTAACCTCGATTGCTGATTGGAACTCCCGATGTATCCAAATAGATGCAGACCTCCTTCTCATGCCAGTATAGAAAAACCATTGCTCGATCCGAATCATTACCCGTATCCGGCCTTCTGCCACGTTTTTCCCGTATCCGGTCTACCAGTGCGTCTTTCAGTCGCAAACCGGCGAAGTTCGTATTTCGAATGGTTTCGTTTCGAATGGATGAACCAATCGAGACATACCCGTCAGCGGGTATCCAAGACTCCCAAGGCAGGCGCACGGATTTTTGGTAGAGACGATCCCCATCAATCGCTTCAAAGGCCGCGACCTGCCACAGTACGCGCAGGCCCGTCCGCAACCGCAGGTTTAACCGCATACAATCCTTCATCGTTCCCTCAGTAAACACTCCCGCGGGAGCCTCCCGCGTAACGGGAAAGCCCAGCTCCTTGAGCTCATCGCTCAGGTATGATGAGCACGCCTTCGGGCAGGTAACAAGGATTGTATTTGAAGAAAGGGACATTGCCACAGGTAGCGGGGGATCTCCGAACCCCCACTTAGGTATCAAAAGCTTGGGCGCTCGGAGATCGCCCGTTACCTATTTCGGTATCCAAATTTTGGCATAGAACAATAGCCACAGGAACCTTATTGCATTGGCGAGAAATCAACCGGAACCAATTTGATCGAGTCTACGCCATTCTTAACGAGAATCGAACCGCCGGCTTTTTCTTTCGACTCCGCCGCGATCACTTTCCATTTCGAATCCGCCCGGAAGCCATCCCAGGCTTCCTTCTGGGCAGCTTCATCCTTGAACGCTAACAAATAGACCAGCGTTTTACCGTATCCCGCTTGATCTTCCATGGGATGCCAATAAGCGACGTTGGTCATCCCGTGCTTCTTGAAGATACCCATCGTATGATTCGCAAAACGGTTGTCTAAATGACTCAGCATCCCGTCCGCAGCATGGTAGGTTCTCAGCTCAAAGAAGCGAGGTGAGCGAGCTTTTTTGATCTTCAATTTTGGAGAGTAATCAGTGAACTCCAGAAACTGGCTTTCCACTTTCGCCACGAGTTTGCCATTCACCTTGGAAGCAGCAAAGGCGGCTTTCCAATCGGGATCCGAACCGAACGCTTTCCAGGATTTTTGTCGGGCCTCTCGACTGGGATAGGCGAGAAAGTAGATGAGCTTATTGTCCGTGTTGTCAGCAGGCACGAAATAGCCGACATTCTCCATCCCATGCTTTTCGAACAAGGCGACCGTGTGATCCCTGAACCGGGTCAAGAGCTCCTCCAGCTTACCTTCATTGGCATAGTAAGTCCGCATTTCAAAAACGCGGCCATCCTCCCCCTGCAACGATGCAGCGGAAAGCAGGATTACGACGGAAAGCGATATCAGTCTCTTTATTTTCATGGTATTAGCAGCAATGCGGAATAACGTTTTTATGGTTCAAATCGCATGTAGAGAGAAATGTCAGTAGTAAAACCCCGCCATTCAAAATCGCCGCATGAAGGATCAAAGAAGATAAGGAACGCTAACCGGACCCTCCGGCAGGATGGCGACCGGAGCCTCTCGCCCGATCTTTTCTAATTCCTCCTCCAGTGCCTCTTGCAGGGAATCGACGGGAATCAGATGAGCTTTCCTCACATCTGTGCCGTCCAATTTTGACAGGATTCCCACCCGAGCCTTTCTACAAATAAGTGCCTGGAGCTGGACCTGCCATTGATCGAACACTGCAAAACCAGGCTGGCGGATCGCATCCAGCAGCGCATCTGGACTCGGGTAGTCGAAAAGCAATTTCCGGTAGTTTCCATGATCCGGAAATCCGTCTGAGCATTCGGCCGCCAGAAGAATGAGCCCTCCCTCTTCAACGATTTGCGCCGCCGCCGACATTCCCTTAACCGCTTGATAGAGATTCTGATCGAGCGGATATCCGTTGTTGCTTGTGATCACAATAGGGAAAGCGCGTTCGCAACCAATCATCGCGCTTTCTTTTACATAAGCGCAGCCTGCCTCATGCGCTTCAATTACATCGCCGCAAAAAAAACGTGTGATAACCCGATCCCGATTCAGAGTCACGTTCACTAGAAAGTCCGCCCCCAGCAGCTCGCCGCCTGCTCGCACATGCTCTTGCGTAGGGTTGTTTTCGAGATTGCCCCAGGAGCTCAATGGGTCCCCTACCACCATTGCACTGTGGTACTTCATAATCGCTTCAATGTCCGTCACCCCAGGAAATGCCGCCTTATACCCACCAGAGAATCCCGCCATGAAGTGCGGTTCAATAAATCCTGTCAAAATCCGTTTATCAGCTGATACGTAATCGCTATTCTGATACACGTCGTATCCGAATTTTGACTTTCCTACATGGGACAGCCCTTCCGGCTCATGAGCACTGTGATTTACGACACGGTAATTATTGTAAATCTCATGCCCCACCATCGCGATCAGCTCGTCAGGAGTATTTCCACGGTGAGACCCGGTTCCATTGATGATCACAACGTTTTCTTTGGGAACATAAGAGAGGGCTTCCATCAGCCATGGCAAAACGCGATGGCTCGGAAAAGGCCTCGTAGCATCGGGAATAAGGATGGCGACACGGTCCTCGGGGTCGATCATTTCCGTCAATGGATCACTACCAATGGGGGATTGGCAGGACTCCAAAAAGGCCGCTTTCTCATCCTTCACCCCAACAACGAATTTAGGCTCGAGCACCGACGCATTGATTTTACTCAAGTCGAGGTCGACACTAGTTTTTCCAAAAGGGAGCTTCACGTTCACTTAGGGAATCTCGCGCTTTCCTCCCGCCGATTCAACGCTTTAGCTAAACAAAAAAACGCCTGCCGTTTCGGGCAAGCGTTTTAAAATGGTAACCGATCAATTCCGGATTAATCGTCTTCAGGCTTATACTTTTCGTGGCCGTGCTTGCGAGCATCATTGATTTTGCCCACGATTTCTTCCGCCTCTGCGTTGTCGCCCGATTTCAAAGCGGCTTCGAGCTGGTTGATCAATCCGACGGTCCGTTTCATGGCTTTCTGGTAGCCTTCCATAAACTTTTTCTTTTCATCGCCGGAAAGGTCTCCCGCCAGAATGGGAGTAAGTTTAGCTGATTCTTGAGCGGCTTCCTTAACCTTAGCCACCAGTCCGAGA
>JAUHWE010000369.1 GCA_030424825.1 Verrucomicrobiia bacterium | reverse complement strand
TCGGAGTGAATCCGAGGTAGGAAAGCTGGCTGAATTGCACTCGGGAAAAAAGAACACGCCGACGATGGGCGGCTTGCTGATCTTTGCTTCAGTCAGTGCCAGTGTATTGCTCTGGGCTCAGTTCAATGTGTGGACGTTGACAGCGCTCTTTGTCTACACCAGTTTGACCGCGCTTGGTTTCTTCGACGACTATTTGAAAGTTTCGAAGCGCAATAGCAAAGGTTTCCCGTCCAGAGGTAAGCTGATTTGGCAGAGCCTGACTGCTGCGGCCGCTTTGGTTATCTTGCTAAACAATCCGATGAGCGTCGATAAGGTCCAAGAGCTTTGGCTGCCTTTTGTTAAAAACGCAGTCATGACGCAGATGCCTTTGTGGATGCTGTTCGGTTTTCTTTTTCTGGTACTGGTTGGAGCGAGCAATGCCATTAATGTTACCGACGGAGTAGACGGATTGGCGATTGGGTGCACGATTACGGTGGCTATCGTATACGCAATTATGGCCTACGCGGCGGGAAATTTCATCATTTCCGAATATCTTCTCATCTCTCACGTTCCAGGGGTGGGGGAACTGGGTATCATCTGTGCCGCCATAGTCGGGGGCGGATTGGCTTTTCTTTGGTTCAATGCCCATCCGGCCGAAATTTTCATGGGGGACACGGGCTCGCTAGCGCTCGGTGGACTTGTGGGAGTGATTGCCTTTATGACCCATCAAGCGGTTACCCTCATAATCGTGGGTGGGATTTTCGTTATGGAAACCGTATCGGTCATTCTTCAGGTAATGTCGTTTAAAAGTACCGGGAAGCGGATCTTTAGAATGGCTCCCATTCATCACCATTTTGAGCTTAAGGGTTGGGCCGAAACAAAAGTTGTGATCCGCTTTTGGATACTTTCCCTAATATTTGCCTTTGCGGGTCTGGCGACCTTAAAGATTCGATGAACCCACTGGTCGCCCAAATACCCGAATGGCTAGAGTCCTGCCTAAAGTCGAAAGTGGCCATATTAGGGGCAGGTAGGAGCGGACTAGGAGCGAAAGCCTTAATCGAGAAGCTAGGCGGTGACGCTGTTTTGTATGACGAGCGAAACGATTCGGAAAATGCGGCTTTCTTTGACTCTTCTGAAGCCAAAACGGCGGACCTTGTCGTGTGTAGTCC
Organism: Verrucomicrobiia bacterium; assembly: GCA_030424825.1. GTDB lineage: Bacteria > Verrucomicrobiota > Verrucomicrobiia > Opitutales > Opitutaceae > Pelagisphaera. The sequence goes on along the minus strand of JAUHWE010000369.1, from coordinate 4,228 downwards.
GGGATTTAGTTGGAACCATGAATGGATCGAGCAAGCCCGGTCGGAAGGCTGCCGCGTCGTTCCCGAATTTGATTTGGGAGCGTCTCTGTGGAAAGGTCCAATAGTCGCGGTAACGGGAACGAATGGAAAGACGACGCTGACCTCCTTTTTGAACGAAGCCTTTTCTCACGTCGGGATAGAGTCCTACGCCGTGGGAAATATTGGCACGCCGCTTTGCGAATTGCTGGCGAGGGATTGCAATTCGGAGGCGATAGCGATTTGCGAGATAAGCTCGTTTCAGGCTGAGGCAATTGAATTGCTAGAAGCGGATCACGTTCTCTGGACAAATTTCGATGAAGACCATTTGGATCGTCATGGGTCTATGCAGGCGTATTTTAGGAGCAAATACAAGTTGATAGCCAATTCGAGGGGAGGTTCGTTTTTTGTCGATTCTTCCGTGCGAGAGTTTGGGGTTCGAATGGGGTTGGAGCTTCCCGAATCTTCCGTGGTTGCCACGAATTTGAGTGTGGAAGCACTCGGTTTGAGAGGTAGCGCGTTTGAGACGGAACCAGAATTCAACACCTACCTCATGGCCCGCTCTCTTTGGCTGACTTTGAAACTAGAGGAGAGTGCGCTGGTCGAAGCCGCCCATTTATTTGAAAAAGCGCCTCATCGCATGCAGTTTATGGGGGAAAAGAGGGGAGTCGGCTTTTGGAATGATTCGAAAGCAACCAATTTTCATGCGGTAATCGGCGGGCTAAAGCGGTTTGAGAAACCGGTTATCTGGCTAGGAGGAGGCGAAAGCAAGGGTGGCGATATCGAGGATTTCGCGAATCGGATCGGGTCCAGGATAAGACGCGCATTTCTCGTCGGGAAAACTCGCTGGATCCTCAAGGAGGCCTTGGAAAGAGGAGGTATTGAAGCCAGCGTGTGCGATTCGCTGGAAGAGGCGGTGGCCAAGGCGTTTGAGGTTGCAGAAACTGGGGACCACATTGTCCTCAGTCCTGGCTTCGCGAGTTTCGATATGTTTGAAAATTACGTAGAAAGAGGGAATGCTTTTCGAAAGGCTGTTGACTGTTTATAAAGAGAGAGGAGCATAGGAGATGATAGGACTTGGAAATAAAGAAAGTAAGATGAAATTATTGCGGATTGGAGTCATTGCGGGAGCCCATGTGATCGTTATTGCGATCCTCTACTTGATGAGCGGCTTTGGAAACAGCGGAGCGGAGAATGACGGAGTGGCGGTTGCCGGAGCGAATGGCATCGTGAATTGGTCAAATCAAGACCCAAACGCCCTTTCGCCCACGGTTAGCGGTACCGGATTTGATTCGAGAGCCAGTGACTTGGCGGGTTACAATGCGGGAGATGGAAGCTTTGCGAACCAAGCGACTCTTCCAGAGATTTCAAGCAAGCAAAGATTCGAGCCAAGGCGTCCCGGCGGATCAGAAAAGCCGCAACCTCCGGTTTCCACCCCCTCTAGAGACACGGTGGATAGTGGAGTGCTGCAACCATTGGGACGTGGACCTGGAAGTGGGTTTGGACAGCCGGAAAACATTATTGCTCCAAGCAAGCCGTCGCAGATTATCCGATACACGGTGCGAGCGGGAGACAGCATTTGGGGCATATCGCAAAAATTTGGGGTTTCACAGCAAGACCTGCAGTCCGTGAACCCTGGGTTGACAGTCAATATCCAGCCAGGACAAGTCCTCAATGTTCCGAGGCAGGAACAATCATCGGAACCGTTGAATTTTTCCACTCGAAGTGAGCCCGTCGTTGAGGGGAGCATTTACGTGGTTAAGAGTGGGGACGCCCTTTCGCGGATTGCGGCGAATCAGGGGGTGACGCTGAGCGCGCTTCGAGCGGCGAATAATTTGAGGGGCGACTTGATTCGAGTAGGCCAAAAGCTTGTCATTCCAAATGGGCCTAAACCGAGTAGCACTCCCGTTGCGAGGAGAGGGCAAGGACTCCAAGTAGTTGTCGCTCCGGGTGATACTGTTTCTTCGATCGCCCTTCGGTACAATGTTTCGGCAAAGGACCTGATCGTTCACAACAATATTCAAAACCCAGCCCGGATAACACCTGGTCAGACCCTTTTTATCCCCAGCAGCGTTTCCAGCAAGCCACGTACTTCACCGCCTCCGGTACCGGTCGAAAGAAGAGCGCCTGAACCGGCACCTGCGCCGCCTCAAAATGTAATTCCGGAGGATCCGCCGCTTGTACTTCCCGATGAGGATGATTTTCTCGAGGATGAAGAATTAATCGAGCAGCCAGTCATACCTATAGAGAATTAGTTATATCCAATTTTCTAGGAACATGGCGAAGCGCAAAACGAAAGCAATTCACACGGGGCATCTTGGGGTTTTGAACCCTGCGGTAGCGATTGTCGTGTGCGTCTTCGCGCTGGCCATGTTGGGCGTGTCGGTTTTGTTTAGCGCCAGTCTTCCGATCGACATAGACGACCCCTATCAAATAATCGAAAAGCAGATGATGTGGATGGGGGTCACCTTCGCGGCGGGTCTGATGGTGTTGAAGGTGAATTTGGAATGGGCCCGGAAATTTATATGGATTGGTTATGGATTATGCGTGGCGGGTTTGATTCTCGTTTTGATTCCGGGTATCGGATCCGTGATTAATGGCAGCCGAAGCTGGTTTCGATTTGGGCCCTTTGGCTTGCAAGTCGCGGAGTTTGCTAAAATTGGATTGGTCTTTTTCTTGGCCCACTACTTCAGTCTGATTCGAAAGGAATCCGGCACTTTCTGGAAGGGGTTTGTCGTTCCTTGTATAGCGATCGGAGTGGTTGTCGGATTGATAATGATGCAAACTGACTTGGGAACGGCATTGATTATTTCGATGGTCAGCTTTTGCATTCTTTATCTGGCCGGTGCGAATGTGTTTTATCTCGTTGGGACTGCAGTGGCAGGGACGGTTCCGGTTGCCTATCTAATTTCAAAGGATCCGGAGCGATTGAGTCGTTTGACCGCGTTTCTAGATATGGAAGGCAACAAGTCGGGTGATGCGTACCAGGTTTGGCAGGCTATATTGGCATTTGGCGCGGGTGGCATTGATGGCGTTGGTTCGGGGAATGGGAGACAGCAACTGCGATCGCTTCCCGAAGCGCATACGGATTTCATTTTCGCTATCGTCGGTGAGGAGCTGGGTCTTATTGCGACTATGGCGGTGGTTTTAGTCTTCATGGGATTGTTTCTCGCTGGAGTGAGCCACGTGAGAAAGGCCCCGAATACCTATCAATTCTTGCTAGCTTCGGGATGCCTTCTGACTATCAGTATTCAAGCGCTTGTTAATCTGGGAGTCGTAACGGGTTCTTTGCCGACCACTGGGTTGCCACTGCCTTTCATTAGCTACGGAGGATCCAATTTTCTGGTCATGGGATTGTGTGTCGCACTGATATTGAATACGAGCTTTGCCTGGAAATCCCCAGCGCTAAATGATTCCAAAAGAAGGCTCAAAGAGATCTGAGAATGAGACGGGCGTTGATCGCGTGTGGTGGAACGGGAGGCCATCTGGCACCGGGTATCGCTCTTGCCGAAGAGCTCTCGTCGCGTGGCTGCGCCTGCAGGCTGCTGATCAGCGAAAAGCAAGTGGATTCGAGACTGGCGCGGAAGTATACGCAATTTGAATCCCAAGCCATCGCTGGACGCGGACTCAGTTGGCGGCCCATACCCTTCGGACGATTCGCCTGGGATTTGCTGAGAGGCTATCGCGACTGTATCCAATCGATCCGGTCGATGCGGCCTGACATTGTCGTTGGTTTCGGGGGCTTTATTTCGGCATCGGCCCTACTGGCGGGAGCTCGCAATGGAATCCCGGTCGCCATCCATGAGGCGAACCAAGTGCCGGGGCGGGTCACGCGACTGTCCAGCCGTTATGCGGACCGCGTTTATCTTCCAGAGGGAGTCAACTTGAGCGAGGTCGCTGCCGATCGAGTCAGGCACGTGGGGATGCCGCTGCGAGCTGAATTCAAACGTTTGCCTCGGGAGAACGCGAAGCGGGTTATGGGATTTGAGCCCGCGAAAAAGTTGCTCGTCGTGCTGGGGGGGAGCCAAGGGGCTCAATCGCTCAACGAGTGGGCCCGGGCGTCGAAGGATGCGCTTGGCAGGGAAGGCATTCAGCTTCTCTGTCTGACTGGTCTTGCCGGTGGAACGGACGAGCCGCGACCGAGTCAAGTCCAAGGCGTGAACACCAGCAAGTCCGTCTTTCTGGAATTTAGCGACGAGATGGCGACCTTGCT
>JAUHWE010000368.1 GCA_030424825.1 Verrucomicrobiia bacterium | reverse complement strand
CACATGACTAAAAGCTAAACGTATTCGTTAGGAATATTTCTCTTGGCTTGGGATTCCGTATCACGGCTAAAGCACCATCTGGATTGAATAAAACTGGAATCGCCGAATTGTCGCCAAAGGCATTACGTATATTAAGCTGAATCTTCCAGTGGGTTTTATTCTTAAGAGCCCTATTATAACTAAACCATAAGTCACCGTTGATTTCCTCTGGCCCGTAAAATGGACTATCAACTACAGGCACTTGCAGTCCATCATCATTGAAAATCAATGGGTACCCTGCCGCGATCTTGGATTGGTAGCTGAGCGCCCCCCCCACTCCGACCCCATCCAAAATAGTGTCACTACTAAAAGTGTAGTTGGTCCCCAGATTGATCCGCCATTCCCTTTGTTCAGGAGAGAACGTTCCATCCTTGGCTTGAGCCGCCGCCAGAGGGGTTAAAACCGCACGCGTAAATTGCTCGCCGATGGTTTCAGGCTGGTCAACGTCAGGCTGAGTTTGCAAATCCCATAGGCCAAGGTTCATCAAATTTGTTCGTACCTGCATGGCTACCTCGGACGCCGTAGCCGCCGTATCGGATTGAACGGTTTCTTGTTGACCCACATTGAGGGAAATCCGCCAGTTATCGGTTAGGTTACCCATCATTTCGATCTCAAAACCTTCGGCAACAGAACTTGTTGTGGCGGTCAGTCCCAAGATGGGATCCCACAACAGCGTGTCTGACGTTGGCGATTCGAATCGAGTATTGGTTAAAGCTTCTATTTCCGGAGGCAAACGCTTCCTAAAGGCTGATTGAATATATTCGTAAGAAGTAACTTTACTGAAATCAGCATTTGGTTTGTCAGCAATCGACTGTGCGAGAACCTCATCGAACGGAATTCCCAAAAGTTCCACCGTCTTCCACCTCTCCTGTGGGTTGTTTTGCTGTAGCAATGAGTTCAGGCCAACTCCGGCATTTATATATGAGCTCGACATCTCAAACCAATTCACTCGAACGGAAAGTTTTCGATCAAGAAAACCCATGGTAAACCCATACTCCTTCGTTGTACCCGTTGGCGTCGGGAGCACCTCTCCATAAATGTTACGTCGCACGCCTGATGGCGAAAAATTTTCCGATTCGTTGTAGTGCCCACTCAAATCCATATTTCCGGGTAGTTGGAATAGATAATCTTCGGGAAAATGCGCGACCAAGCTCTTAGTCATAGTATCACCCTCCGCTTCGGAAGATGGCACCTGATTTACTTGTAAATTGGCGGGATCGAATTCGCCGTCCGGAAGAAGCGCATTGCCGGCTCTTTCATATAGTTCCGTTTCATCTTTTCTCCACCCAATCAAGCCAACCAAATGTCCATCGAAAAAGTAGCTCTGCCAGCTAACCGCCTTCGACTTGATGTCGCGTTGATTTCTCTGGCCTCCAGTAAGCGTTTTATGGACGACAAAATTGTCGTAAAACGAAGGATCGTCAGGCGAAAGCGGACTGGGATTGACTCTGGGCCCTCCTCCACCCAGGTAGTTGTAGCTTATTAGCGCCACTTCGCCATCCTCAGGTAACGGAGAGGTGACATATTGATTCAATTTAACATCACTAAGAGATTGAACGGACGGACCTAATAAAGAATCTTCAGTAAGATACTGTAAGCCTACCACCAGCCGCCGTGCACCATTAAGTCCATGATTAAGGATAGTGGCGACATCCGTGGCATCGGACGCATCATTCCATCTGAAATCAAAGTTCTTCTGTAGGGTATCTATGCTCTGTTCATTATGGAATCCAGTGAATACATGTCGACCTAACCAGCTTGACCATCCTTCGTTATCCCTGAAATCCAAATCGTAGAAAGCGGTGGCTCGATAGGCTTCCCGATCGTTTTGTTCCTCTTGAATTGGCATGCCCCTATTCTCATAAAAAAGCTTTCCAACATTGGGATTAGGCTGATCGTTCGATAGATACTCAGCAATATCCACATAGATGCCATTGTCACCGAAAGGCAATGAACTGACATTTTCGTAATGCTGATTGTCATACGCCAACTCAATACCCGCTTTTCCATTTAAGAAACCTTGTTCAAAAGTGAAGTTCTGAACGTCAAAGTCTTGTTCCACACGACTAGTAGTTCCCGAAATCAAAAGATTTTCATTATCCAATACATCTGGATTCATTATCACCGGAGCACTAAAACCTGGAAGCCGGCCTCTATCTTCGTATACATCGGTGCGGAGATTATCAAATCGATTTCTCCCGTGATTCGCTTGATTCCAGGTGATTCGGCCAATTGTTCCAACAACACTTGGGTCAGCAAGACCGATGCTGGGCGCTGAGGACGTCGGACTATTGTTGACCAACGAAAATTGTACCGCGTGTGAAAACCAAGCCGCAACTGGAATGTGGTCCGCATTCAGTCCGGGACGTGTATCAAAGGTTGCCTTGGGCGTGAAGCTACCGTCGTCGACCCAAGACGGGAGCGTTACACCTGCAATGGTTTCACGACTACGATCTGGGGTAGTAAACCATGGTGAAATACCATCGAATGGGGGAGTAATGCTTGGAGGCGTACCTTCAATTGAACCTGACTCGAAATTACCTCGCAAAATAGTGCGATCGAGAAATCCAGTGTTTTCGTTCTTAGAAAGTACCGTCTCGAAGGCTCCATGTATGCGTTTATCAATTTCAAATGCCGGGCGCTGTTGATATTGATAATCCTCATGCAATCCCGCGAGCCGGATCGCCAAGCGATCCTCGATCAGGACCCTATTAACATCGAAAGTCTCTCGGTGGCTGCCACGCTCGCCGATACGCACTTTGACTTCTCCAAAATTTTTCCCCAAGGAAGCTCCAATCACACTGCTATCGATAACCCCTCCAACACTGCCTATACCAAAGAGAAGCGAATTGGGGCCTCGATTGATAGTGACACGACTGGTATTGTAATCATCAAATGGAATGTCCGTCAGGAAAAAACCTCGAGTTAAAGTGGCCGGCGCTATCCCACGTATGCGCTGTCCGTTTCTTTGCGGGTTCGATTGCTGCCCAGTATCTCCGGCGTAGTTACCCTGAACGCCGGTTACTTCTGTGTTGAGACTATAGGAAAGCGCGGTAGCGGCGTCTGTTGCCCCAGTATCCTCTAGGAATTCCTCGGTCAGAACTGAAATCGCAGAACCAATATCGCGCATCTGGGTATTAACGCGTGTACCTGCCAAAGTGCTTGTCGCACGGTAACCAATTTGTTCATCGCCTTTCGTTACAAAAGGACTCAGTTCGTAGGCTTCACCTACTTCTAATTCATCTTGAGCCGGTAGGTTCGGAGTGCCCATCGCTACGAGCCCAAGCAGTCCTTTTAAAAAGCCATTCCGCTTCTTATTTGTATTTTTACGATCTTTAACCATTTGAGATTCTTCTTTCAGTTCCTGAGTTGATGTTTTTTGTAATTGTTTTCCCGAACGCTTTTGCAGTTCACCTTCTTTCTCCACTCTGGGCAGAATGGCGTAGGCCCTCCCTTCGCTAATTGGGACGGCCTCGAGTGGGGTGTTTTCGAGCATGACGCTTAAGGCTCGGTCGAGCGTAAGAAATGACCGCACCGCTTGTGTGCGGACATCTTTCACTGACTTCTCGGAAAATAGAATGGCCGTGTCGCTCTCCTCGGCAATTATCAGCAGCGTGTCTATCGCCAAGCCCTCGGGAATATCGTAGTGCCTTTGTTCCGGGGCGCCCAGAAGCTGAGCCGACAAAATGCATCCTAGCCCCAACAATAGCACCCATCCAATTAACGACGAGGTTCGACCGGAGAAGGGGAATGAACGTGGGGTGCGTTGTCGCATCTTGTATGCACGTAGGAGCAAAAATGAGCATGCCCCTATGACGGGTCACATTCTAAATCCTGTTAAGGAATTCTCCATCTTTTTTCATTATTATCCATTTCCCCCCAACATCTGAATACGATACATTCCGCATTCCAGATAACATCTGGACAATATGCAGGTACCATTTAATTCTTTGCGTACAAATGGATTTCTCCATCATCCGACTTTTTCGATTCAATCTCCAATGCCAATTCAAGGAGACGAATAAATTCATCGATACGATTTGACCGGATCGATGCCACGATGACAAGACTCGCCAAGGCTTCGTCTTTCAGCACAATTTGCGTATTGTTGCGCCGGTTAAATTCTCCTACGGCTTCCGCTAGTGGCGTGCTCTTGAATTGCAGCATCACCGGTTTCCAGTGCAAGATCCGCTCTATTTCCTCGGGTTGGACCCGCTCTACTACCGGGGCTTCTGTTGATCCTCGATCCCAGTGAAGCACAGATCGGTGCCCGGCCCCGACCTCACGTGAAAGGGCTTCAATGGAGGCTTTTACGCCGATGCGAGTTTCGGCTTCCTCACTCTGCAGTCCCCACCCGACCTTGCCTTCCGTAACCAGGAGTTCTAACTGGTCCGATTCCCGGCGAACATTAAACGCCGTGCCTACCGCCCGGATTTGCGCAGATCCGACCTTCACCACGAACGGTCTATCGGGATCGCTGGCAACCGTGAAGTGCGCCTCTCCCGACCTCAACTCGACCAAACGCCGCTCTTTGGTATAGTCGATAATCAATTCCGCGCCATCGTTCAAATCAATCTCCGATCCGTCATCAAGGGATTGATACGCATAGCGCTCTGAAGAGACACGCGTCACATCCCGGCCGTTCGACGACGGATTTTCGCCAAAGTCGACTACAAGGAGCGTGAGAGCAATCACGGCGGCGGCCGCAGCGGAGGACCAGATCCAGACTGGCCTGTACCAGGCAGGGCCCGCAGTGTTCCGCGCGAGCAAATCAGGATTGGGTCGGTCTCCGTGCTCGGGACGCCACTCCGCCAGGAGATTCGATTCCAGCCACGATCGACCTTGGCGGGCGTAACGCTCTCCGTGCAGAGGGTCCGCTGCGAGCCATTCCAGAAACGCGTCCTGTTCGCTCGGCGTAAAGCCGCGCTCTCGCTTCATCACCCAATCGACCGCGGCGTCATCCACCCGGTCCCGCTTCTCCCAGCTATTTCCCTCGTCCTTCACTCCGCTCGATCCCTCTCTTTCAAATTCTCATCCATGTACTGCGTGAACCGCTTCAGCCCAATCTTCAACTGCGTCCAAACCGTGTTAACTGAGATCCCCAATTCTTCAGCGATTTTTTTCGGCGACATTCCGTACACCTTCTTCAACGTAAATACCTGACGGCAACGGTCCGGCATCGACTGGATGGCCCGAGTCATGATCTCCAGCTCTTGATTACGGGCAACGATCTCCGGAACCCCCATCCCTCCATCTTCAAACTCGGACAGATCCTCATGGGGAAGGTATTGAGTCATCGCCACGCTGGAATGCCGTACCATGTCGAGGGCCAGATTTCGTG